>VHDM01000028.1 GCA_016876055.1 Verrucomicrobiota bacterium | reverse complement strand
CCGCATTACAATGTGATGGGCGTGGCCAAGGCCGCCCTGGAGGCCAGCGTTCGTTATTTGGCCTACGACCTGGGACCGAAAAAAATCCGGGTGAATGCGATCAGCGCCGGTCCGGTCAACACGCTGGCGGCGCGCGGAATCAGCGGGTTCTCCTCGATGCTCAGCCACTACGAGCAGCACGCCCCGCTGAAGCGGAACATCACTTTGGAAGAGTTGGGTGCAATGGGGGTTTTCCTGGCGTCCGAGGGCGGTGCGGGGGTCACCGGGCAGACGCTGTATGTGGATTCCGGCTACAGCGTGATGGGAATGTGAAGCCGGGGCAAAAGAAGCCCCGGAAATTACTGCTCTGGGATATTGACGGAACCCTCCTCCACACCGGCAGGGCGGGCGAGGCCGCGTTGGGGCATGCGATGGCCACGCTCCACGGGATCTCGCGGGGCCTTGAGGGGCTGGAGATTGCCGGCCGTACGGACAAATGGATTGTGGAACAGTTGCTCGCGAGGGATGGACTCGCTCACGGCGAGAAGGAGATCGCCCGTTTTCTCGATGTTTATATTGAGCAACTGGCCAAGGAGTTGCCGACGCGCCAAGGAGGACTCCATCCCGGCGTGCTCGGGATTCTTGAAGAAGGCCACCGCCGGGAAGATATCGTTCAAGGGCTGTTGACGGGAAATATTGAGAAAGGGGCGCGGTTAAAACTTTCCCGATACGGGGTGAACCATTTCTTCGAATTCGGTGCTTTTGCGGACGATTCTTCGGTGCGGAATGAGCTTGGGCCCCATGCCCAGCGGCGGGCCCGGGATCGGCATGGGGACGAGTTTCCCCCAGAACGGATCTACATTATCGGGGACACGCCCCACGACGTGGCCTGCGCCCGGGCGATCGGGGCGAAGGCGATCGCGGTGGCCACGGGATCGTTTTCCGTGAAAGAACTTCAAGTCTGCGGGGCGGATGCGGTTTTCACCGACCTTGGGCATCCGGAGAAGTTTTTCCGGCTGCTGGATTAAAAGCTTCTCGAAGAGAATCGGGAAGGCGAATTCGGGCAGGTTCGTCGTCGCCCGGAGGCGTGTAGGAACAAAAAGTGGTCAACCGATCCTCCGTTTCCTCCAACTGAAAAAAAGCGCCTTGAAGAAGCGGATCCGGAACTTTCCGGGCGGCGTCAACTCCTTCGATTTGCAGGAGGATACGAACATCCAAGGCCCCTTTTGCCACCAAATCATCGGAACGGGCCTGCTCAAAGGCACGAAATCCTCCGAGCCCCCCGGCCAGAAGCGGAGACAGGCCGGAACCGGGATCCCCGGAGAGCCACTGACGCCAAGCCGGGCCCGAAAGAAAAGTTTTCTGTCTCAATCCTGCCAACTCCGATGCTTTTCGGTTGAGGTCGGTGGCTAGGTCACTGGCTAACTGAAAACGGCCAGATTCGTTTAACCCCCAAGCCACCGGAGCTTTTTTGTCCACCCACCGGGTGATCCCGGCGGCGGCGGATGTGCCCGAGGGAAGGGACTCCAAAAATTGCGCAGCCCGAAGAAAAAGGGCCCGATCTGCTTCCAAGCCCGCCCGCAAATCCTCCAAAGACGGAGGCGGCGGGAGATTCTCGCGGACAGCGACTAAGGTGGAGGCTGGAAAATCATCCCGAATCACGCGGGTCTCCAGAAATTTCATCACTTTATTCGCGACACTCACCGTATCGGTATCGGCTCCAAATTTAAGCGAACCCAAGGTCCGGATCTGGCGGAAGTAAGCGAGAGTGAATTCAGGATCCTGAAGTGGGTCTGACGGCTGGGGCCGCGGAGGTGTTGGGATGGGCAGATCGGCGAAAAACTGCCAATCGGTTGAGAGAAAATCACCTTGAAAACGGAACAGGGCGATCGAGTCGGGAAAATTTTTCCAGTCGGGTGTGGGACCGGAAAGGAAAGGAAGCCAAGCTTCGCGAAATGAAGTTTGCACAATCGAGAGAGCCTGAAGCTCTGCTTCGTTCCATGGGAGGGGTTCCTGTCCCGCAGGAGTGGAGGCATCACGCTGGAGAGCCACTTGGAGAAGATAGGGAGGAGGAGGAAGGCTACGGAGGCGCTGGAGTAGGGCAGCCACTTCGGGGGCGTGATTTTCGGGTGGCGCGGGGAGGCGACTGAGTTCCTGTTGGAATCTCTCCTCTTCGGTGGGGGGGATGGCAGCGGTGGCGATGGCGCTGTCTTCCTCGAAAAGATCCCGCAGGACCGGCGGCAGGGAGACGGTCTGAAAGGTCCACCAAGCAAAGAGGCCGAGAAGCAGAAAGACGGCGAACAGCTGGACAAGGGGCCGTTCCCAAACTTTCACTGGGCTATCCAACCCGACAGGGAGAGGAAAACCAGCGGGGAACGCTTGCCCTGCGTCGGTATTTTGCGAAGAAATCGGAATGGAAGTCATCGCCCGAAACCACTGCCGACCGTTCATCACCGAGGACGGCTCGGAAATCCGGGAGCTTTTGGCTCATCGCAACTCTTCCATCCGCAAGCAGAGCCTGGCGGAGGCAACCTTACGGGCAGGGCAGAGCACGCGAGCCCATTATCACCCCAGAGCGGAGGAGATTTATTATATTTTGCGGGGGCAGGGCCGGATGAAGATGAGTGGCCAGGAGTGCCGGGTGGGTCCGGGAGACGCGGTGGCCATTCCGGCGGGGGCGGACCATAAAATTTTTCAGGAGGGTCCGGGGGAACTGGTTTTCCTGTGCTGTTGCGCGCCGGGGTACGAACCGGACGACGTGGTTTTCACGGAATGAGAGCCATGGCTGCGGGTTTGCTGGTCGGCCTTTGGGCCGCGGGCATCTGGGCGGCGGCCACTCCGGAGCAGCACCAAAAGCTGGTGGAGACCTGCCGCTGGCTTTCCCAGCAGGATCTTGCCTACGGCCAGTCATGGCAACCGCCAGGGCACCCCCATGTCATCACCATGGACTGCTCCAACACGATTCGTTTTATTGTTTGGAAGGTGTTCGGCCTGAATCTCCCGCGGACCGCTTCCAGCCAGTACGTGTTTCTGAAAGAGAAGGGGAAGGTACGGGAAGTCCCGCTGCGGGAGGATGGGAAGGTGGATCCGGCGGAACTTGTGGCCGATATGCGAAGCGGGGATCTGCTTTTTTGGGAGTGGACCTACAACGTCCCGCGGGATCCGCCGATCAGCCATGTGATGATTTATCTGGGCCGCAAAAAGGACGGGCAAGCCATGGTGGCAGGCTCGTCCCAGCGGATGGATGGAGAGCGCGGAGGCGGGGTGGACATCTATACCTTCGATCCCAACGCTCCCTCGGGAAACGCCCGGAACTTTTTCAACTTCATCACGCACCGGGGCCGGTTGGTGGCCTACGCCCGGCCCATTGCCCGCCCCGGTTGGGCGGAGCGGGGCGGCTTAGAATAAGGTCGGCATTCCCTCGACAAGAAAGCGTACGTCGGCCAGGCGACCGGCTTTCATGGCGGCCTGCATGAGGCGTTGGGGAGGTTCGTGGAGGGGCTCGTAGCTAAGACGGTAGGTCCCATAATGCATCGGGATCATCAGCCGGGAGCGCAGATCCTGAAAGGCGCGAAAGGCCTCTTCAGGATTGAGGTGGTTTTCGCCTAATTTAAGCCCTTGATAGGCGCCGATGGGGAGCAGGGAGATTTCTGGGCGGAGCTTACGACCGATTTCGCGAAAGCCCTCGAAGTAGGCGGAGTCGCCGGCGTGGTAGACCGAATGGCCGCCCAGATCCATGACGTAGCCGCCAAAGCCCCGGTGCAAATCGGTGACTTTGCGGGCGCCCCAATGTTTGGCGGGGACAAAGGTGACGGCGGCAGCGGGGAAACGAAGTCGTTCCCACCATTTCATTTCGTACACCTTTTCGAAGCCCAGACCGTGGACAAGGTCGCCCACCCCGTCGGGTACTACGATGGGCTGATTGGTGGCAATGCGGCGAAGGCTTTTGCGGTTGAGGTGGTCAAAATGGGCGTGGGTGATGAGGACGAGGTCGATATTGGGAAGATGGTGGTGGGCGAGGCCGGCGTGACGGAGGCGGCGAACGACGAGCAACCAATTTGCCCAGTTTGGATCCACGAGAAGGTTGCCATGGGGGCCCTGGATCAGAAAGGAGGCGTGGCCGATCCAGGTGATGCAAACCTGCCCATGTTTCAGTCTGGGAAAAACCGGCGCCGAGCCGTTGCGATGCCCCCTTTTCCGGGAGAAGAGCGCGGGTAGGAGGATATCGGTGATGAACCGGTGGGCGCGCTCTCGGCGAGGTGCGGAGACCTTGGTCTTCAAGAGGAAAGAGGATGTCCCCGGGATGCGGGGCAGGCAATCGCCCGCGGGATGGATTCAAGCGCAGGTTTTCTTTACGCTGGGGGGATGGGAAGTCCTGCCAAAATCGCGGCTCGGGAGGATATCCGCCGCCGTTTGGCCGGTCTGTCCGCCGAGGAGCGCCGGGATGCTTCCCAGCAGGTGGGGCTGGCCCTGACGGCCCGACCGGAATGGCAAACTGCCGGGATCCTTGGTCTTTATCTTTCCCTGCCAGACGAACCGGAGACGCGGGACCTGATCCGGCAGGCTTGGCAGGAGGGAAAGAAAGTGGCGTTGCCCAAGACAGATATTCGGCAGGGGCTGACCTGGTGGGAGATGGTCCCTGGGCCGCTGCCGAAATTGGAGACCCTGTGGGAGCCCCTGCCCGGGAACCATTCCGCGGTGTCGCCCGGTCTCATCCACGGCTTCTGCGTGCCGGGCCGGGCTTTTGATGCCAAGGGAACGCGGTTGGGGCGGGGCGGGGGGCACTACGACCGGGCCTTGGCCCAGCGTTCCAGGCAGGCCTGGGTCGTCGGACTTTTTTTTGGAATTCAAGAAATGGAGAATTTGCCCTGCGAAGGGCACGACGTGGCCTTGCCTCAAGTGGTGACGGAAATGGGGTGGAGGAGTTTGGCGTGAAGGATTCGGAAAAGCCTTTCCTGGATCATGTGGAGGATCTGCGCGGGCTGGTTTTGAAATGCGCTGCGGCCATCGGGGTGGGAGCCCTGCTGGGGATGACGGGCATCGGCACGGTGATGGAGATTCTCCGCCGCCCGCTTCTTCAGGCCCAAACCGGGGTGGCCCCGGCGGCATCCGGGACTCTGCTGGCCCTGCAAATCACAGATCCCATGACGGTGACCCTGCAAATCGGTTTGGGTGCAGGCATGCTGCTGGCTTTGCCTTGGGTGCTGTATTTTGTGGGCAGTTACTTACTCCCGGCGTTGGAGCCCCGTGAGAAGAGGCTGTTGGTCCCGACCTTTCTGGCTGGAGCCTTTCTTTTTCTGCTGGGAGCGTCGTTTTGCTATTTTTTCGTGCTGCCCAGGGCCCTGGCTTTCTTTCAGGCGTTCAACCGCTGGCTCGGGCTGGAAACGAGTTGGACGATGGCCAGCTACACGGATTTTGTCCTGCAAATGCTGGTGGGTTTTGGTCTCTCCTTTGAATTGCCCTTGGTGATGATCATGCTGGCCCGGTTGGGAATCCTGCAGCAGGCGACGGTGGCCGCGCATCGCCGCCACGCCGTAGTGGTGCTGCTGGTGCTGGCTGCCAGTGTGACGCCGACTTCCGATCCCTTCAATTTGGCGCTGATGTTTGTTCCCTTATACGGGCTCTTTGAATTGGGGTTGGCGGGCATGGGTTGGGCCGGAAAGAAAGCGGCCTTGGCAAAGGAGGAGCCTGCGTCTTAAGTGATTTGATGGATTGGACCAGCCGGCCGGCACGAATTGCGCGATTAAAGGAAAAAAATCATTTTGATCAAGTGGTGATGCCCTTGGCCTATACCGGAGTCGGAATCGCGACTCTCCTTTTGTTTTGGCAGGGACTGGAATTTCTGGAAGGGAATCCGACAAACCAAGCGATCTGGATCCCTGCGCTCTTTTTTCTGCTTCTGCCGATTCCCCTGGCTTTGACTCGCTGGATCCGCAGACACCACCACCACCGTCTGCAAGCCTGATTTTCCGCGAATGGACGGCTTTGATGCGGACGCCCCGTGAAAACAAGGATCAGCCCAGCGTTTATCTAAAAACCTACGGTTGCCAGATGAATGAGCGGGATTCCGAGCAAGTGCTGCGCCAGCTTCAGGATCGGGGCTATCGGGCGGCTGGATCGGAAAAGGAGGCGGACGTCATCCTGCTTAACACGTGCAGCGTGCGGGATCTTGCCGAACAGAAGGCACTGCGAAAAATGGTCAATTTGAGGGCTCTCCGTAAAAAAAACCCCGGCGTAGTGCTCGGATTCCTGGGCTGCATGGCCCAGCGGCGGGGTGGGGCGTTGGAAAAGGAGATGACGGGGCTGGACCTGGTGGTGGGCACGCAAAAGTTTCACCGCGTACCGGAACTGGTGGAGCAGGCCCGGCAGGCCCGTTTGGGCGGACGGCCCGGTTTTTGGGCCGAGGTGGCAGAGGAAGAGGGCTCAGAAAGCACCATCCGCGAACACGTGCTCACGCCCCGTCAGGTCACGGCGTTTGTTTCCGTCATGCAGGGGTGCGACATGCATTGCTCCTTCTGTATCGTACCCACCACTCGCGGCCAGGAGCGGTCACGGCTTATGGCTGAGATTGTGGCCGAGGTTCGTGGCTTGGTCGGGCAGGGCATTCGGGAAGTCACGCTCTTGGGCCAGATTGTCAATCTGTATGGGCGCCGGATGCCGATTCGGGAGGGGAAGTCCGCCTTCGTGCAACTTCTGGAACAACTGAATCAACTTGAAGGTCTAGACCGGATTCGGTTTACCTCTCCCCATCCCCGGGGCATGAAAGCGGATCTCATCGGTTGTTACGGCCGGCTGGAAAAGCTCTGTGAGCATCTGCATTTGCCCGTGCAGTCCGGGTCGGACCGGATCCTGAAACAGATGGGGCGGGGCTACACGGCCGAGCAGTACCGACGGATCGTCGACCAAGTCCGGCAAACCTGTCCGGAGATCGGTCTGACCACAGACGTGATCGTGGGTTATCCGGGCGAGACGGAGGCTGATTTTGAGGCCACCCGAAAACTGATGGAGGAGGTGGATTTCGATAACGGATTTATCTTCCGCTACTCACCTCGGGAAGGCACCCGTGCCACGAAGGAGACCGGCACCCCGGTTCCGGAGAAGGTAAAGGAGGAGCGAAATCAGGAACTCCTTTTGCTTTTAACCCGGCGGGCTGAGGCGAAGGCGCAGAAAAGAGTGGGTAACCT
Organism: Verrucomicrobiota bacterium; assembly: GCA_016876055.1. Lineage (GTDB taxonomy): Bacteria > Verrucomicrobiota > Verrucomicrobiia > Methylacidiphilales > Verrucolacustridaceae > Verrucolacustris. Next base: position 7,509 of record VHDM01000028.1, on the reverse strand, counting down.
GGTTGAGATTTTGGTCGAGGGACCAAGCAAAACGAACCAGAGCCGCCTGACCGGCCGGACGCGCCAAAACCGGCCGGTGGTTTTTGAAGGAGGGGAGCGCCATCGAGGGCAACTTTTGCAGGTGCGGATCACGGCCTCGACCGGCTTCACGGATTACGCGGACCCCTCCATTCTCGACTAGCATCTTCCGTGATTACCTCCTTCCCTCTTGCGCAGGTTGCCGTGTGGCTCGGCTTCGGCCTGTTTCTGATTCACGCCTACCTTTTTTATCACTTCGAAAAGGCGGGTCCATGGGCCCGAGCGTTCCCGCGGGCGGATCGCCTCGGCGGATTCTTATTGGTCTTAGCCACGGCTTGGGCCGCCTGGCTGGTCGGCACGATGAACTTGATGGAATACACCCGTTTCCGCCCTTTGTTTGTGTTGGCGGCCCTCGGGCTGGGTGTGACCAGCTGGCTTTACGTGCGGGAATTCATTGCCGTACGGGCTCTGGGCGTTCTTTTATTGCTTGGAGCCAACGTCCTGCTTGATGCCTGCTTCCTGCGTGAAGACACCCTCCGTTTGATCGTGGTGGCGTATGCCTATGGATTGATCGTGGCGGGGATGATCATGGTGGGAGCTCCGTATCTGTTGCGGGATGCGCTGGGCTGGGCCTTGGCCAATCCTTTCCGCGGAAAATTGCTCCTTTTCCTGGGGCTGGTCTTTGGCCTGGTCCTGCTGGGGCTGGGGGTTTTCGCCTACTAACGACTCCGATTGTTGAAAATTCTTGTCATCCGGGGCGGGGCCCTAGGGGATTTCTTGCTCACCTTGCCGGCAGTGGCTGGGCTCCGGCAAAAGTGGCCGGAGGCGGAGCTGGAGATGGTGATCAACGCACGTTTCGGTGAACTGGTGACCGGCCCGGGAAGGGTGGACGCGGTTCGACCCATTGATCGGCCCGGGCTGGCGGGCTTCTTTGCCAAGGGCGGGGTGTTAGAGCCGGACTGGTGTGACTATTTTTCCGAATTCGACCTGACGGTTTCCTACCTATTCGACCCGGACGGGATCTTTTCAGCCAACTGGAGGCGGGGCGGCGGGCAGGGGCAATATCTGGCGATCGATCCCACCGCACCGGACTTGGCGGCCTGGAAACACCTGGCGAACCCTCTGCGATCCCTGGAGGTCCGACCCGGAATGTCCCATCTGCTCCGAGGGGAGAATTTGGTCGGCCAGGAGGAGTCCGTCCGGCGTGGGATGATCCCTCGGGTGGTCGTTCATCCCGGCAGCGGCGGCACCCGCAAATGCTGGCCGCTGGAGCAGTGGATTAGGGAACTGCAAATCTGGCAAAAGGAACAGCCGGTCGAACTAGTTTGGCTGGCGGGAGAGGTGGAAGGCGATCTTTTGCGCCGGGTTCCCGAAGGACTGCGGGGGCCGCCCCATCGGACGGTGGAAAATCGCCCGCTGCCGGAGGTGTTCCGGCTGCTGCAGTCCTCCGACCTGTATCTGGGGCACGACAGTGGCATCAGTCATCTGGCCGCCTGGAGCGGGGTTCCCTGCGGACTGCTGTTTGGACCGACGGATCCGAAAATCTGGGCCCCACCTGGGTCCCATGTCCGGACCTGGCATCGTGGCGGGGTCTGGCCGGAGGAAGGGGAGTTAGCCCGTTGGTGGCAGAAAGAGCTTGGGCCGATTCTTGTGATGAAAACGGCCCGCCGTTAGGATTTTGTCCGCATGATCATTGCCCTGCGCCCGGGAACCGAGAAGAAGCTGGTCGACCAGGTGATCGCGGAGGTCACAAAACTTGGCTACCGACCCCATCCCATCCTTGGGGAGATTCAAACCGTGATCGCCGCGATCGGCGATGAGCGTGCTCACGCCTCCCTGGAGGCACTGGCCACCTGGCCCCAAGTGGAGGCGGTTTTGCCGGTGCAGCGCCGTTACCAGTTGGTGGCGCAGGAGGGAAGAAAAGCGCATACGGTCGTCAAGGCTCACGGGGTGACGATCGGGGGCACGGAACCCTTTCGGCTGATGGCGGGACCCTGTTCGGTGGAATCGGAGGAACAACTTCTGACCACCGCCCGGGCGGTGAAAAAAGCCGGAGCCACTTTTCTGCGAGGCGGAGCCTTCAAGCCGCGGACTTCGCCCTACGAATTCCAGGGGTTAGGGGAAAAGGGCCTGGAGCTTTTGGCACTGGCAAAAAAGGAAACGGGTCTGGGCATTGTCACCGAGGTGCTTTCCGAGGCGCATGTGGACAAAGTGGCCGCGGTCGCCGACATCCTGCAGATTGGGGCCCGCAACTCGCAGAACTTTTCCCTGCTGAAGGCGGCGGCGGCTTCCGGTCGGCCAATTCTTTTGAAGCGTGGGCTCTCCATGAAAGTGGAGGAGTGGCTGCTGGCGGCGGAGTACGTGATGAGCGCCGGCAACGGACAAGTCATTCTTTGTGAGCGCGGGATCCGAACATTTGAGACGGCGGTACGCAACACGCTCGATTTGGGGGCAGTGGCGCTTGCGAAAAGGGAAAGCCACCTACCGGTGATTGTGGATCCCAGTCAGGCGGCTGGGCGGGCGGATCTGGTCATTGCCTTGAGCCGGGCGGCGGTGGCGCTCGGGGCGGACGGGCTTTTGGTGGAGGTCCATCCCCACCCAGCGGAGGCCAAGAGTGATGGGCAACAGCAGCTGGATTTGGAGGGAATGCAAAAATTGGTGGAGGAAGTAACACCTTTTGTCAAAGCCTCGGGACGCGCGGGATGAGTCCAAAACCGAAAACTGCCCTGCCTGGGCGTCAGCGGGTGCTGGTGATCGACGACGACAAGGATGTGGCTTACTCGTTCCAGCGGGTCCTGGCGGAGGAACCGGTGGAGGTGACCGGCGTCACCCGCGGGGAGGAAGGGTTGAAGATTCTTAGGAAGCATTCCTTTGATCTGATCCTGCTTGATGTGAGGATTGGGGAGGAGAATGGGCTGGAGATTCTCCGGCAGATCCGAAAGGAGCACCCGCGCCATTTGGTGATCGTGATGACGGCTCATGGCACGGCCCAGACGGCCATTGAGGCCATGAAGCACGGGGCTTTCGATTACGTGCTCAAGCCCTTTGATGTGCCGGAGATGCTCGCGGTGTTGCGGCGCGCCTTGCAGACCGCCGCCGCCATGGAGGAGCTCACGGCGGTTCCAGCGGGCAAAAAAGCTGCGGAGGATGCGGGTCCGGTGCCCGGGCTGATCGGAACCTCCGCCTCCATGCAGAGAATTTATAAGCTGGTGGGTCAGGTCGCCCGGTCCGAGGCCACGGTATTGCTGATGGGGGAAAGCGGCACGGGTAAGGAGCTAATCGCGCGGGCGATTTATGCGAACAGTCCGCGGGCCGCCCGGCCTTATGTGGCGATCAACTGTGCCGCGATTCCCGACACACTGTTGGAGAGCGAGCTGTTTGGGCATGAGCGGGGAGCCTTCACGGGTGCGCTGACCCAGCGGATCGGGAAATTTGAACGAGCCGACGGCGGGACGATCTTTCTGGACGAGATTGGGGACATGCCGCTGGCGCTGCAGGCCAAGCTCCTGCGGATTCTGCAGAACGGGGAATTTCAGCGGCTAGGTGGAGACCAGACTTTGCGAACCCGGGTGAGGGTGATTGCCGCCACCAACAAGGATTTGAGTGCCATGGTGAAGGCAAAAACCTTCCGGGAAGACCTCTTTTACCGGCTGAATGTGGTCATGATCCAGTTGCCGCCTCTCCGGGAGCGGGCGGAGGACGTCCTGCCGCTGGCGGAGTATTTTCTTCACCGGGACGGGAAGGAGAGGCGGTACAAGTTCTCCGTGGCCGCGAAAAAAGCCCTGCAGGCCCACCGCTGGCCCGGGAATGTGCGGGAGCTGGAGAATGCCGTGCAGCGGGCGGTGGTTTGCGCCGCCGCCGAGTCGATCGAGCCCGGGGATTTATCTGCAGACTTGGGCGGATCGTCTTCCTCTCCAACGGGTGGAGGGGGTTGGTGGGGCCTGGTGAAGTCCTCGGCACCGGACGGGGATCTGCTGGCTGCGGCGGAAAAGATTCTGGTGGAGAGAGCCCTGCGGGAGTCGGGCGGTAATGTGCAGAAGGCCGCGGAGATTTTGGGAATCACCCGGGCGGCCTTACGGACCCGAATTGAGCGGCACGGCCTTTTGGGGCAGGAATAGTCGGCTTCGGATTGGCACGAATCTTGCTATTCCTTGGTGATGCCCAAAGCAGGGAAAAGGATCTCTTTGTTGGCCGGGTTGGCGGACTATGCGCCCCGGAAGGCGTTTGACGAGATGGCGAGCGCCCGCGGGCGGGTCCGGCCGCTGTATGAAAATCTGCGGGACTGCCTGCAGTTGGTCGACGCGCCCCGGCTCGAGGAGGGGCGTGCCTCGTTGGATGCTTCCTTCCTGCGGCGCGGGATCACGTTCACGGTTTACAATGACCCGACCGGCACGGAGCGGATTTTTCCCTTTGATCCGCTGCCGCGGCTGATTTCGGCCGCCGACTGGGCCCGGATTGAAAAGGGGCTGGTCCAGCGGGTGAGCGCCCTGAATCTCTTCCTCCAAGACATCTACGGCCCGCAAAAAATCCTCACGGAAGGCGTGCTGCCGGCGGAGCTGGTCCATTCGGCCAAACACCTCCGGCGGGAAGTAGCCGGACTGCGCGTGCCCCATGGGGTCCATATTCACATCTGTGGAACGGACCTGATCCGGGGTGACGGCGGGGAGTTCATGGTGCTGGAGGACAACGGACGCTGTCCTTCCGGAGTCTCCTACGTGTTGGAAAACCGGCGGGCCCTGAAGCAGGCGTTCCCGGAGTGGTTCCGCGGGCACCGGGTCCGACCGGTGGACCGCTACGCCGCCGACCTGCTGGAGACCCTGCGGGAAATTTCCCCGCGGCAGGAGGCGGAACCGGTGATCGTGCTGCTGACCCCCGGACCGATGAACAGCGCCTACTTTGAGCACTCCTTCCTTGCCCGGGTGACCGGGATCGAGCTGGTCCAGGGGTGCGATCTATTTGTAGAGAATCAGCGGGTGTTTATGCGGACCACCCGCGGTCCCCGTCAGGTGGACGTGATTTACCGGCGGATCGATGACGATTTTCTGGATCCGCTTGTTTTCCGGCGCGATTCCGTGCTGGGGGTGCCGGGGTTGTTGCAGGCGGTGCGCCGGGGGAGCGTGGCCCTGGCCAACGCCATCGGCACCGGGGTGGCGGACGACAAGGCCCTGTACGCCTATGTGCCCCGGTTGATCCAGTTTTACCTGAGTGAGGAGGCGGTGTTGCCGAACGTGCCGACTTATCTCGGGGCCGAGCCGGACGGCCTGAAGTACATGCTGGAGAATCTGAAGAAACTGGTGGTGAAACCGACCAACGAGTCGGGCGGGTACGGCCTGGTGATCGGCCCCCAGGCCACGAGGAAGGAACTGGCGGCCTGCGCGGCCCGCATCCGCAAAGACCCGCGAAACTTCATCGCCCAGCCGACGATCGCGCTCTCCACCCATCCGACCTTCGCTGAACGCAAGGTGGAGCCCCGGCATGTGGATCTGCGTCCCTTCGTTCTGACCGGCAAGAAAACCCGGGTGTTGCCGGGTGGGCTCACCCGCGTGGCGTTGCGAAGAGGATCGCTGGTGGTGAACTCGTCCCAAGGGGGCGGCAGCAAGGACACCTGGGTGCTGGAGGACTAGCCGATGCTTTCCCGGGTCGCCGACGGACTGTTCTGGATCAGCCGCTATGTGGAGAGGGCGGAGAACCTGGCCCGCATCGCGGACACCTATCTGCAGGCGGAGTTGGATCGGGCGGGCAGCCGGCGGGTGGATTGGCAGGGGGTGTTGCAGGCGAGCGGTGCGGTGGAATCTTTTCCCGGAAAAAACGGCAGCCCGACCGCCGGGGAGGTTGTTTCCTTCCTGAGTTTCGGCGCCGACAACCCCAATTCGATTGCCGCCTGCCTGGAGCGGGCCCGGGAAAACGCCCGGATGATCCGGGACCAGATCACCACGGAAATGTGGGAGGAGCTCAACCGGGTCTGGCTGGAGTTGGGGGGAACGGCCGGAAGAGCCCTAAGGAGGAGAAACCCACCGGAATATTTCCGGGAGGTGCGGCGAGCTTCCCATCTTTTCCGCGGCACCACGGCGGCGACGCTTTCCCGCGGGGACGCGCGGGACTTCCTGGATCTGGGGATGTTTCTGGAACGGGCAGATGCGACCTCGCGGATTCTCGAGGCCCAAAGCCTGCAGGGGGAGGGGACGGAGGATGAGGAACGCTGGGCGGCCCTGTTGCGCAGTTGCAGTGCCCGGGAGACCTACCGCGCCGGACACCATAGCCGGATGGAGGCGGCCGGGGTGATCGCTTACCTGATGTTGGACGCCCATTTTCCCCGCAGCCTGGATCACTGCCTGATCCAGACGGGGCAGATGGCGAATCGGTTGGCCCAACCGGGCGACCAGGTGGAGGTGGCGGCGTGGGTGCTGGCGGTGCGGGCGCCGCTGAACCGGGCGCCGATGCGGGTCGGGCCCGAGTTGGCCCGTTTCCTGGATCCGTGGCAGGGGGAGCTCCACGGCCTTTCCGACAAACTCGCCGAACGAATCATCGGCGGCAAACTGACCCTGCCGGAGCGGAGCCAATGGCACACCCAGCAGGAGCAGCAGCAGCAGAAGGCGACGTGGAGTTAGAGGTTCAGCACACCACCCGGTTTTCCTATGCGGAACCGGTGCGAAACAGCTTCAACGAGACGCGGCTCCAGCCCGTGTCTGCCGGCGGGCAGGAGCGTCTGGATTTCCAGCTGGAGGTCTGTCCGATGGTCCGGGCCGGTGAATACCGGGACTTTTACCAGAACGTTGTTCACTACTTTGAAGTGAATGACCCCCACCATGAACTGGTGGTGACGGCGCGGAGCCGGGTGCGGACCGGCCAAGTCTCCGGGGCCACGCAGAGCGGCCGGGAGTCGTTGCACGACTACCTGCAGGCCAGCCCGTTTGTGAGTTTGCCGGTGGATGTGTTCCGCGAGGCGGTGGATGTGCAGGGGGCGGGTGGATCCGCGGAAGAGCGGGCGCGGCGGTTGATGGACCACGTGAACCGGAATTTTGTCTATGAACCCAACGTCACCCATGTGCACACCCACGTCGAGGAGGTGTTTCAGCTGCGGCGCGGGGTGTGTCAGGACCTGGCCCACGCGTTGCTGGCGCTGTGTCGGTCGGTAAAAATTCCCGCCCGCTATGTGAGTGGTTACGTGTATTGCGGGGACCAGCACGAGATGAGGGGGGCTCAGGCCAGTCACGCCTGGGTGGAAATTCACCGAGGGGAGGGGGGATGGCTGGGGCTGGATCCCACCAACGCCTGTGCGGCCGGTGAACTCCACGTGAAAGTGGCCCATGGGCGGGATTACCGGGACGTTCCTCCCCTGAGCGGGAACTACTATGGGACCGATCAACGGAGCTTGAGGGTGGAGGTGGACGTGCGAAGGCTTTAAAGCTCAAGGCTTAACCATCGAGAGGATGCTAAACATGTTGTTAGGCATCATCTTGTAAACAAGACCGCTTCGAAAACTCTTTTTTT
>VHDM01000027.1 GCA_016876055.1 Verrucomicrobiota bacterium | reverse complement strand
ATGGGTTCGCGGCCTCGCCGCCGCTCTCGGCGTGCCCGGCTCGGTCCCCAGCCCCACCTTCACTCTCTGCCAACCGCTCCGCGGCGGCCGCCTTCCGCTCGATCACTGGGATCTCTATCGCCTTGAACGGGCCCGCGATTGGGACTCGCTCGGCTGGCCCGATTGCCTCGTCACCTCCGGCCTCGTCGCGGTCGAGTGGCCCGATCGCTTCCCCGGAAAATGGCCGGACCCGGTCGTCGATCTCGAAGTCACCCCGCAACCGGATGGCTCCCGCCAACTTCGCTGGATCTAAAATCCATGACCCGCCTGATCCTCGAAGCCTCCGCCACCCCCGCCACCTGGGTGCTTTCCCGTCAGGGTGAAATCCTTTCTTCGGGTCAACTCACCGGAACCGTCGCCGCCACGCTGATCCCCTCCTTTCAAAAAGATCTCTGCGATCCTGGCCGGCCCGATCAGATTCTCGTCGGCGTGGGCCCGGGTTCTTTTTCCGGAATCCGCTCAGCCATCGCCTCGGCTCAGGGCTTGGCCGCAATCTGGCACTGTCCTGTTCTGCCCATCCGCAGCACCGGTTCGATCGCCTGGCAGTTTCCCGCAGCCACCCTCCTCGGCGTGTTTTCCGACGCCCGCCGCGGGGATATCTTTGCGACCTTCTACGCCTCCGGAAAACTGGCAAGCCCCACCGCCGTCCATCCCGCCTCGGAACTTCCCCGCCTTCTCTCCCGCTGCACCCTCGCCGTCACCACCGACCACCTCCCCGGCGTCACCCAAACTGCCCACCCCACGGCCACCTCCCTCGCCGCCTATCTCCACGCCCACGGCCTTGAATCCGGCCTTGCCCTCGAGCCCATCCACCTCCGCCCCGCCCTCAAAACAACCCTTAAATAACAATAAATATCCGTGTTACAATTGTAACACGGATATTTATCGCCAATTTAAGCCAAGAATTCACGGTTTCCCGCAAAATAGCTCAGTACCTCTGACCATATCCTGTTGCCATTTTCCGCTCTGCTAGGCAGGCCGTCTTTTTTATCGTTCCAAGATGGCCGTTAAACTTCGCACCTGGTGCTCAATTTCCCTGCCTGCCCTGCGCGCCAATCTCCGGGCACTTCGCCGCACCGCTCCCCGCGGCACCCGCGTCCTCGCGGTGGTCAAAGACAACGCCTACAGCCATGGGCTGGTCCCCGTGGCCCGCGCCCTCTTCCGCGCCGGTTGCGAGGAATTCGGCGTCGCTTTCGCCTCCGAGGGCGTGGAGCTTCGCCAAGCTGGGATTCGCGCACCCATCCTGCTGCTCGGCTCCACCCTGCCCTCCGAATTTCCCGTCGCTCTCGCCCACCGTCTCACCATCACCATTTCTTCGCTGCAGGAAGCCCGCGAAATCGCTCGCGCCGCCGAAAAAGCCCGCACCCTCGGCCTCATCCAAGCCAAACTGGACACCGGCATGAACCGGCTCGGGGCCAAGGCTCCCGAATTCCAACACCTCGTTTCCTACGTCACCCGTCATCCCCGCTTGGAACTGGTCGGCACCTTCACCCATCTCGCCTGCGCTGGCTCGAATCCCAAATTCACCGCCCGCCAACTTGAGCAGTCCTTTCTTCTTCCCATGACCGCTCGCCGCCACTTCGCCAATACCGCCGCCGCCCTTTCCCGCCACCCGCTCCCCCAAACGCACATCCGCCCGGGCCTCGGTCTCTACGGCATCGATCCCCGCCCCCAAGCGCTTGCCCCACTCCGCCCCGTCCTGTCCTGGAAATCCCGAATCCTTGTCGTCCGCCAGGTCGGGCGTGGCGAAACCATCAGCTATGGCGCCACTTTCCGGGCCCCGCGCAACCTCCGCATCGCCACGGTGGCCACCGGCTATGCCGACGGCCTGCCCTTTTCCCTCGGCAACCGCGGCCACGCCCTCATTCGCGGCAAGCTCTGCCCGATCGTCGGCCGGGTCACCATGGATATGACCATGCTGGACGTCTCCCGTCTGCCCGCCGCCCGCCGCGGGGATGAGGTGGTCTGGATCGGCCGTTCCGGGAGGAAAACGCGCACCGCCGCGGATCTCGCCCGCGAGGCGGGCACCATCCCTTGGGAAATCTTCACCCGCATCGCTCCCCGCATCCCCCGCTTCTACTCCTGAAAACCTCCTGCTGGCCTTATGCCATGGCTGCCGCGGCCACGCTGGCGCTGGCTCTTCTTCTCCCGGTCCGTTTCGACGCGCTGGAAGAGCGGGTGCTACTAGGCGCCGGCAAAGGCACCGCCTCCCTTCCGGAACTGGCCGCCTCCCTCCTCAACTCCGAACACCTGGGCGCCGGCCTTCGGCTTGCCCTGCTCTCCCAATCGATGGATCTCCCCGGCTCCGCAGAAACCGTCGCCAGCGCCCGCACCATCCTCTCCTCCCGCCGCGACCTCGCCTGGCTCGGCACCCGGGATCCACGCTTGGAACAGGTTCTCGCCACCTCCGGCCTCGCCTTTGAAAAAAATGTGACCGCCCCGCCGGAAATTCTCACCCTCCTGCTTCGTGAACCCGTCCGTCTCCGCCTCCGCCAAACCCTTAAGGCCAACCCCTCCCCGGGGGTGCAGTCCATCCTCCAGTCCCTCGACCTCAAGCCTCTCCCACCTCTTCTCCCCGCCAACCAACCTGGCGGCCAACCCCTCGAAGCCGTCACCCTCCTCACCGCCCACCTGCTCGACACCGCTGCCTTCTCCCCCGCCCTCGCCAGCGAGCTGAAAACCGTCGCCTATTCCGCCAACGAGAAAGGCTCCCTCCAGCCCCTCCAACCCGCTCTCCTTTCTCTTCTCTCCCTGGCTCGTCGCTTCGATTACGATTCTCTCCGCGAACTCACCGGCGGCGTCCAGACCCTCTCTGCGCTCGACTGGCTGGCCGGACAGGTCCGCTCGCCCGCCGAACCCGGCGATCTACTCCTCGCCGCCACCCTTTGGGCCGGCCCAGCCGACCGACTCACCCGCCTTCCCGACTCCGCCCAAAAACCCTGGGCCGTTCTCTCCTCCTGTCTCGCGACCGGCCGTGGCTCGCTGGAGTTGCTCGTCCAACGCCGTTGCCCCGTTTTCTCCAACCCGGTCCGGGTTCCCAACCCTTTGGTTCCCTGGCTGCTTCCTTGGGAAAGACCGCTCCTTTTTCTCCGCGCCCTTCTGCTGGTGCTGGGTTCCTGGTTTGTCGTGCAAGCCCTCTGGAAAATCCTCCACCCGACTTCTCCGGAAACTCCTGGCCCGTGGCGTCCCGTTCCCGTCCTTGCCCAGGCCGTCATGCTGGCCCTCTTGCTCGGTAGCCTGCCAGAACCTTCCGTCACCCGCCCCAAGCCCCTCCCTACCTACCGATTGAGTCTCGCCCTGCCCGGCTCGACCGTTAAAATGGAAAAAACGCCCCCCCTCTCCATGGAACCGACCAACATCATCACCTTGGTGGTCTTTTTGAGCCTGCAGATCGCCATCTACCGCATCTGCGTCCGCCGCATCCGCCAGATCGAGACCGGCCCCGGCGACCCCGCCCTGAAACTCAAGCTTCTCGAAAACGATGACAACCTGTTCGACTCCGGCCTCTACGTCGGTATCGGTGGCACTGCCATCGCCCTCGTCCTCCAGGTCCTTGGGGTGATCCAGCCCAGCCTCCTTGCCGCCTACTCCTCCAACCTCTTCGGCATCACCTGCGTCGCCGTCATCAAAATTTTCCACGTCCGCGCCTGCAAACAGCGGTTATTGCTCCCTGCCGCGAGAACCTAGGGAGCCCGACCGGGCCTGACCCCCGCCCGCTGCCGTGAACAAAACCCTCCTCCTCATCCTCTGCGACTTCCTCCTTCTCAATCTCCTGGCTCTCACCCGCTGGGATAAAACAGAAGCCCCGCCGCCTACGCCCGTGGTCGGGCGCACCGCCTCCGCCCGGGACGATGTCGTCGCCGCCCTCCGCCTTACCCTCGAGGAGGAAAAATCCAACCGCGAAAAACTCGCTCGTGACCTCGCTACCACCCAGGACGAGTCCCGCTCCCGCGCCGCGGTGCTCGACCAGGCCCGCACCCGCACCACTGAACTTTCCGAGCGCCTCCAAAAAAGCGAGCAGGAGGCCACCCGCCTCGCCCAGCAATCCTCGGTGGAAACCGAGCGCACCCGCGCCGCTCTTGAGGCCGCGAAGGCCGAAGCCGAGAACCTCCGCCAGGCCAAGGAAAAGCTCCGCACCGAGACCGATGCCCTCCGCTCCCAGCTCACTGTTGCCGAGGTCCAGGCCAAGGCCGCCGAGGAGAAGGTCAAGCTCACCACGGCTACCCTCCGCCAAGCCGAGGAGGATAAGAAAAAACTCATCGAACAAAACCAGTCCCTCTCCCAGGGCGTCACCCAGCTCGCTGCCAAGTCCGGCGAGATCACCAAGGAGATCCGCGAATATCGGCCCGTCGCCCCCAATGCCCTCTATTCCGATTACCTCAGCCGCCGTGCCACTGTCCGTCTCATGGCCGAGCGCCCCTCCGTCTCCAACCAGCGTCTTCGCCGCACCGAATCCCGCGCCCTCCTCCTGACCGACGGCACCCGGACCACCGCCCTCGTCCCCCTCAACGAAACCCCGTTCCGCTTGGGTGACGCGGAAGGCTCCTGGGACTCCCTTACCGGCACCCTTACCCTCCCGCCACCCTCCAACTTTCCCAAACCTCTCCCCGCTTTGGAATCCATCAAGGGATCCGACCCGCGGTTGCTGCTCGCTCCAGTGGAGGCAGCTCTTTTGCAGAAGCATCCCGAGATCGCCTACCGCATCGCCTCCGATCCTTTCCGCTTCCCCAAGGCATTGCTCATTTCACCGTCCGGCAAGGGCTACGGCGAATGCTCCTTTAAACTCGAACCCTCCTTTCCCGGTTACCTCGAGATGGATTCTCGCTTCCTGAACCGCCTTCAGGGCGAATACGCCCCGGAAGCCGGCGACCTGGTCCTCTCCCTGAACGGCGAGTTCCTCGGCGTCATGGTCAACGATCAGTTCTGCGCGCTCGTCCCCTCGCTGGAACCCGGGCCGGCTCTTTCCCTCGACCTGAAGGGCGCCTCCCGCGGGGCCGGCGAAACTCTCGCTACCCTCAAAAAGCGGGCCGCCGCCCTCGATTTCCGCCTCCAGTGACGGTTCGGTAACACCCAATATCTTTTCTTCCCACCGGCCCTTCTTCCCCTAAAAAACCATAAGAGCTTGAACGCCCCGAACGCCCAGACCCTCACCTTCGAGAACGCCCACGCCCTCTCGGAACTCTACGCCGCCGACGAAACCCTCCTGCGCGAGACTGAATCCACCCTCGGGGTCAAACTCACCGCCCGCGACACCCAGCTGAAGATCGACGGCGCCAACGGCTCCGTCCTCTCCGCCCAAGAGCTTTTCCGCCAACTCCACCTCGCCCACCAGCATGGCCTTCGGATCCGCCGGCACGAGTTCCTCTACGCCCTCAAGGCCGTCCAGCGCGGGGAAGGCAAACAGCTTGAGAGCATCTGGTCCACCCGCATCCAGGTCTCGGGCAAAAAACCCGTCATTATTCCGAAAACCTTCCTGCAAAAAGCCTACGTCGACGAAATCCGGCACCGCGACCTCGTTTTCGGTCTCGGACCCGCCGGCACCGGCAAAACCTACCTCGCTATGGCCATGGCCGTCTCCTACCTCAAAACCGACAAGATCAACCGCATCATCCTGACCCGCCCGGCCGTGGAGGCCGGTGAGGCCCTCGGCTTCCTCCCCGGCGACCTGCAGGAAAAAATCTTTCCCTACCTCCGGCCTCTTTACGACGCTCTCTACGACATGCTCGATGTTGAGGAGATCCAAAAGATGATGGATAAGGGCATTCTTGAGATCGCTCCGCTCGCCTATATGCGCGGGCGTACCCTCACCGGCGCTTTCGTCATTCTTGACGAGGGTCAGAACGCCACCACCGAGCAGATGTTCATGTTCCTCACCCGCCTCGGGCCCGACTCAAAATGCATCGTCACCGGCGATCCCACCCAGGTCGACCTCCCTCATCACCGCAAGTCCGGCCTGATCGAAGCCGTGCAGGCCCTCACCCCGGTCGAGGGCATCGGCTTCGTCCGCTTCGAGGACACCGACGTCATCCGCCACGAGCTTGTTGGAAAAATCGTCCGCGCCTACAAGGAACATCGCGGCGCCCGCCAAACCAGCCTCACCCTGTGAGCCCGGCGGCGCCGCTGACCGGGCGGGCCGTGGCGGAAAATCGGCTCGATTCCGATCCCCGCCTCCGCGCCGGGCTCTTTGCCCTCTCCGCCCTCCTCGCCTACGGCCTATCCCTACTTACCCCCGCCGCCCACAGTCCGGCCGCCTGGATCGCTGTCTTTTTTACCGCTCTGGTGCTGCCCCTCATTCTCTCGCTGGTCCTACCCGAAGCCTTCGTCCGCAATCGCCTCCTCGGCCTCTTTCTCCTCACCCTGATCGGTAATTTTGCTTTCATTCTGTTTCTCCTCCGCCTCGCTCCGCACTACGCCCTCGGGGCCGGCACCTATCTTCTTCCCCCCGCCCTCGCCGCCCTCACCCTCACCACCCTCGTCGGCCCGCGCGCCGGTGCCCTGCTTGTGGTTCTCGTCGGCCTCGCCGAACTATTCCTGCTGAAAGCCGACCATCGCTACCTCGTCGCCTCCGTCACCACCGGTCTCGGGGCGGTCATTCTTTCTAAAAACATCTTCCGCCGCTCCGATCTTCTCAAGGCCGGAGCCGGCATCGGCCTCGTCGCCCTTTTGTCCACCGTGCTGGGCGCCGGCCTTTCCTTCGCCGTCACCTGGGAAGTCATTCTTGCCGAAGCCATCTCGGCCGCCGCCCTCGGACTGCTCGGCGCCATCATCATCGGTGCCCTTCTGCCCGTCTTGGAGTCCATTTTCGACCGCACCACCGACCTGTCTTGGCTCGAGCTGATGAGCCTGGACCGCCCCATCCTCCGCCGCCTCGCCCTGGAGGCCCCCGGCACTTACCTCCATAGCGTGCTCGTTGGCCATCTTGCCGAGTCCGCTGCGGCGGCCTCGGGCGCCGCCAATCCCCGTGCCTGCCGTGCCATGGCCCTCTTTCACGACATCGGCAAACTCAAGAACCCCGAGTACTTCACGGAAAACTTCATCACCGCCAGCCCCGATCCTCACGCCGCCCTGCCTCCTTCCCTGAGCTCCCTCATCATCCTCGCCCATGTGAAGGACGGCATCGCGTGGGCCCGCCAGCACCGTCTGCCCCGCCGTATTCGCGACGCCATCCGCGAACACCATGGCCGCGGCCTGGTCTGGTACTTTTACCAGCGCGCCCTTCAGCAGGAGAAAGACGCCCGCTCCGGCGGCAAGATCCTCCGCCTCCGCGAGGAGGACATCCCCGGGGTCGATGAATCTTGTTTCCGCTATCCCGGCCCCCACCCCCAGTCACCCGAAACGGCCATCCTTTCCTTGGCCGATGCAGCCGAGTCCGCCTCCCGGGCCCTGGAAAAACCCGTCCCGGGGGATGCCGCCAAGCTCGTTGACCAACTGTTCCAGGAACGGGAAAAAGAGAACCACTGGTCGGAATGTGGCCTCACCCCCTCCCAGTGGCAGGCCGCCCGAAAAGCTCTGTCTGATGGCGTGGAAAATCTGCTTCGCCCCCGCATCCGCTACCCCAAGGACCGCCGTGGATATAAAAAAACCGACTCTTCGGTGGATCAACCGTCAAAGACGGCATCCTCCGAGTTTCGTCTATCTTCGCCGTAGGCTGGACGCCGCTCTCCGGCGTCTCCCCGCCGCCCGGCTTCGCCGCCTGCCGGCGGAGCTCAGCGTCATCCTGGTCTCCGCCCGCGAAAGCAGTCGCCTGCACGACCGCCATCTGGGCGACCCCACCCCCGCCGACGTCCTCGCCTTTCCCCATGGGGAAATCGTGGTCTGCCCCGAGGTCGCCGCCGCGCTCCGCAAAGGCCACGGCCTAAGTCTCCGTGATGAACTTCTCACCTACATTCTCCACGGCGTCCTCCACCTCGCCGGCTTCCGTGACTCTTCTCGCACCGGCGCCCTCGCCATGCGCCGCCTGCAGTCCCGCCTTCGCAAATCCCGGTAGGGCCCGACGTCCCGGGGGGTCGATTGAGAATTTTTACTTTTTCCCTTCCCGTAACCTCATCCTACGGCTCCTCCCCCTCAGATTTATTGATCAGAAAGCGTTGCCACCTGCCGAAACGGCTCGGCCGATAGCCTCGTCGCTCCGCTAAAGGGCCGCTCAAAGATCAGGATCAGCGCCACGATCATCCCCAGACACCCGTAATATCCTCCCAGCGTCACTTTCCGACGCAGGCTCATGTTCGACTCCGTCGTCATCAGACACTCAAGAAACGTCATCAACCCGATCACGATCCAGAACAGCGGCGCGGTCGACGACTGCGCCTTTTGCAGCCTCGCCTGCCTCAAATCCTCCAGCTCAATGAGCCCCGTCCACAACCCACTCCCTTCCCCGTGGGGGGAGTTCATCGCTGATCTTTTCGCCAACCTTCGCAACTCCGCCAAAATTTCATCCGCTCTTGCGGAGAGCATCGGGGCCTTGGCTCCCAGGGACTTCCACTCATCTTCCGCAATGGCTCCGGCATAATCCCGCAACAACTCCCGCTCTCGCTTGGCGTAGATGGAGCCGTCGATCTCCAGCAAGCGGTGCAACTGCTTGATCTCGCTCGCCTCCCGGGACGCTTCCCCATCCATCCGGACAAACTTCTCCCTCACGTCATTCAGGGTCAGGGCCAGCAAAAACACCAGAAAAGCCCGCAGTCCCCGCTGGGTCCGGTCCACCAATCTCGTCTCCGGCTCGTTGGCCATCCGACCGGCAAGACGATACCCCAACCTGGGGATCAGCAAACCTAACGTGGCAAAGAGCACAAAGAACAGCGCCACAATCATCAAATCTGGCAACGACCACACCCCATTTGGAACCATCGGCAAATCATGCCTCAATGAATTCCTCCAAAGCAATGAACTCTCTCCGTTGCTTCGCTTCCCGCCGGCTGCCTCCCGCCGAGGGTCCAACTGCCAATCCCTGGTTTGACGCTACCCCCCTCCTCTACTGGCCCCTCCTCAGCCAATGGTTCATGGTGTCTACTTCTTTCGGATTCACCGCCTTCACCATCCGCGGGATTTCGAACGTGCGTTCCACTCTCGCGAAAATTTCCGGTACCGGATCCCCTTCCTCGTCCAGCAGTTCCACCACCAACCGGTGCCTGCCCTCCGGCAACCCCGTCCAGGCGTGGGGCTCCGCTCGGGGTAGACTGATCTCAGCCCCGTCCAATCGGCATCGAACCCGGTAGCCATCCTGGGAAAGCGTCACGTTGTGCGCCCGGAAATCCAGCCATACCTTTCCCTCGGAATCAGGAAACGCCGGACCGTCTTTGGGCAAATTCACCGTGAGGTACGGCTGATCCGCCGGCTGAAAATTGGAAAAATCTTTTCGGCGCACATAAAAATTTACCCGGGCCATCGCCTCGGGATTCGCCAGCATTTTCCCGTCCGGCTGCACCACCATCACCCTCAACACATGCGCTCCCGGCGCCAACCCGCGCAACACCACCGGCTTAAGTTCGTGATCATGCTCGATCGGCGAGCCGTTATCCAAAACCACGTGCAGGCGGTTGCCCCCTTCCCCAAGGAAGGCACGCTCCGCCCGCACAAAAACATCCACTGTTTCCCAAGGCAGAATTTGGTCCTCCTGGGGCGACTCAATCAGCACCCGCACCGTTGGGTTTACCGCCACCGCCTTGCGCACAGGCTCCGTCGGCGGTTCCACCGCCCGCACGGCTTCCGTCGCAGGTTCCGCCCGGCGGACCGGCTCCTCCTCCTGCGCCAGGACTGGGGCCCCCGGCAAGAGGACCACCCCCAAGAGCAACTCAAGCCTCGCCATTCCTGCTCTTTTGGAAAATCTCATCCGCCCTTAAGCTTTTCCCCACCATGCCCGCCCTGCAACTCTCCGTTCCGCTCGATCTGGCCGCCACGCTTCTGGGAGGCCAGTCCTTTTGCTGGAACGAGGCCATCCCCGGCGAGTTCGCCGGCTGGATTCGCGGCCATCCCGTCACCCTGACGGTCCGTCAGCGCCAACTGGTCTGGGACAATCCTCTTCTCTCCCCCGCCACCCTCCATCACTACCTCAGCCTCGATCTGGAACTCGACCCTCTCCTGGGATTGAGCCATGCCCGGGATCCTTGGCTCCCCCAAGCCCGCGAAACCCATCCCGGCCTCCGCCCCCTGCGCGAGGACCCATGGGAGTGCCTCGCCAACTTTATCTGCTCCTCGCTGAAGCAGATCGTCCAGATTCGCCAGATCAACGAACGCCTCCGCCGCACCTTCGGCGGTCCGACCCGCGACTTTCCCTCTCCCCAGCGACTCGCCCGAGCGGGCGAAAAGGGGCTCCGCCAATGCCAGCTCGGTTACCGTGCCAAACACCTCGCCGCCACCGCCAAGATCCTCGCCAACCAACCGGAACTGTTGGACATACCGGAATCCTGGTCCACGGAACGGGCGGCGGAGCATCTGGAGGAACTCCCCGGCGTCGGTCCCAAGATCTCTCGGTGCGTGCTGCTTTACGCCTACGCCCGCTGGGACGCCTTCCCCGTCGATGTCTGGGTTACCCGGCTCCTTCGCCAGCTCTATTTTCCCAAACGAAGGAAACCTCTCCGCTTGCAGGATTGGGAGCAATGGTCGGAACAACAGTTTGGCCCGTCCCGCGGCCTCGCCCAGCTCGCCCTCTTCCACTGGTATCGCACCCGTCCCGGGGCGCGATCGCGGATTTAAATTTCCGTCGTCCCTGCGGTGCGCAGATATTCGTCCGCGGCGCGCACTTGCTCCTCTTCGCCAAATACAAACAGCTGGTCCCCCGCCTCCAACGCCGTCTCCGGCCCGGGCGAAACCATGTTTTTTCCCTTCCGGTCAATCGCCACCACCACCGCGCCCGTCTTTTTCCGTAGTTGGGTGTCTGCCAGCGTCCGGCCGATCAGCGGGGATTGCGGATCAATCTGATGCACGTGCACCGTCGATTCCCCAGGCAGGTTGAGGCCGTCCTGGTCCGGAGGCGTATCCCAGGTCTCCCGGATCATGGCCTGACCCTGGGAATAAAGGTGCACCAGTTTCTTTTTCCCGAGCACTCCGAGGACCGCCAGTAAACCGAAAAGCGCGAGAAGTAGTTTTCCTGTGGGTAATAGCGGCGCACTCAACAGGATCAGGATCAGCGCAAACATCAGGTAACCAATCCCCAGAAAAAGCGCTTGGGCGAGATTGCGGGCCGCCTGCTGCTCGTTTCTCGGGAACGCGACCTCGGAAACCAACACCCCCAAGGCCTGATATTTACGCACCCAAGCCACCACGATCGGCAGCGCCACCAGCGCCCCCGCCACCCAGAACAGGGGCGCACCCCAGTCCAGCATGGCGAACCGGTCCGGGAACCGATCCCCGTACGTCCTCCAAAGCGCCGCTGCAGAAAGCAGGCACGCCGCGATCAGAATCAGCTGTAACAAAAGTTGTCCGACCAGTTTTCGGATGAAATCCAGCGCCATTCGGTGTTGGCTGCGCGAGGAAGCCCCCAAACTTTTCATCCAGGACTGGTAGGTCTTCCAGAACTCCACAAACCAGACCGGCCCGCGCTTCTCGATCCAGTCTGCCGCTTTTTCCGATCCGGCAATCAGGTAAGGCGTGGTCAGGGTGGTGGCAGCGGAAACCAACACGGCGATGGAATACAGGCGGTCGCTCATCACGCCCAACGTGATGCCCAGCCCCGCGATGATGAAGGAAAACTCGCCGATCTGCGCCAGGCTGAATCCGGCCCGGGTCGCGGTCCGCAAATCACAGCCCCCCAGTAAGGACCCAAGCCCGCTGAAAAGAATCTTCCCTGCCAGCACCAACAGGATGATCCAAACCACGGTTGCCCATCCCTCTTGGAGAAAGTCGAACTTGATCAGCATGCCCGAGGACGTGAAGAAGATCGCGCTAAACACATCCCGCAGCGGTCCGACCAATCGGTCGATCCGCTTTACTTGCCTCACCTCGGCCAATACCGCTCCCGCCAAAAAGGCACCCAAGGCCACGCTGAAGCCCAGCTTCTGGGCCAGCAGGGAGATGCCAAAGACCAGACCCAGCACGGTGATCAGCAGCACCTCCTCCATCTCCGTCCGACTGGCCAGATCGATCAGGCGGGGAATCACCAGAAACCCCACCACCGCCACCCCCACCAGGAACGCGGTCAGCGAAAGCATCGTTGTTCCCGTGGAGGCCAGATTCATCTCGCCGGTGGTGCCCAAATGGGTGAGCACCCCCAACATCGCCACGGCCAGGATGTCCTCCACGATGAGAATGCCGAACACTACCCGGGCGAATTCCCGGCGTAGCAGTCCCATCGCCTCAAGGGCCTTTGCGATGATCGTGGTGGAGGAAATGGAGAGGATGGCGCCGAGGAACACCGCGTCCATTTGGCTCCACCCCAGCCACTTTCCCACCTCGTGCCCGACCAAAAACATCCCGGCGATCTCCACCACCGCCGCCACCACGGCCGCCGACCCAACCTCCCGCAGTTTCCGGAAGCTGAAATGGATCCCGATCGAGAACATCAGCAGGATCACCCCCAGCTCGGACAAGGTCTTGATCGCTTCTTCATCGTTCACGAGGGAAACCGGCGGAGTGTTCGGCCCGATCAGGATACCCGCCAGGATGTAACCCAGTACCACCGGCTGCTTCAGCCGCTGGCAAAGGATCGTGGCGACGGCCGCTGCCGCCATCACCACCGCCAAGTCCTGGATCAGTTCCAAACCATGCATGCCTAGATTCTCTGCGAACGGCACCGAATCATCAACCCGGAGCTGAGGTATTTGTGTTTTTAGTTTTATTCATGGAGGAAGCTCCGGCCCCAAAACTCTCCTCCATCACAAAAGACAAAAGAACTGGCCCCTCCCTGGGCCTCTCCAACCCCTTTTGACACTCAAGCCTCCTAAATTTAGATTTAGGGTGTGATTCAGCTAACCACCACCGCCGCCCGCCGGATCCGGGAACTCACTTCCAGCCGGGACGCCACGCAGGGCCTTCGCCTTTTCATCGAAAAGGGCGGCTGCGCCGGGCTCTCCTACGGCATGACCGTGGCTCCCGCCGAACCCACCGACCAGCGGATCGAACAGGAGGGCGCCCGCCTTTTCGTCGCCGCCGATAGCGCCCCTCTCCTCGAGGCCTGCACGCTCGACTACGAGGAAGAGCTGACCCATACCGGCTTCAAGATCGTGAACCCCAAGGCCAAACAAACCTGCGGCTGCGGCACTTCTTTCGAGGCCTGACGGCTTGGCCTCCCCTTGGAGCCTTCGGGCCGCCCTTCGGCCGGGCTTTCTCGCGGTCCAAAAATTTTACCGCGTCTTTCTCGTTTTTCAGGCGATCGGCGTGGCCCTTTACATCGCCTACTTCCAGTTTCCTGCCGTTCGTTCCGTCGTGGATGCCTTTTCCGTCTGGAAGGAGGCGGGCGGATTTTGGCTCTCCGCCCTCCTCACCGCCGTGGCCGGAACCATCCTGCCGGAATCGGTCCGCACCATCGTGGGCCCGGACCGCTCCTGGGATCTTTTCCGTCTGAAAAAAATGGGATGGAACTTCGTTTTCTTCGCCACCGTCGGCTTGGAGGTGGACCTCTTTTACCATCTTCTCGCCTGGCTCTTTGGATCGGGTCCCTCCTGGAACATCATCCTGCCCAAGTTGGCGGTGGATTTTATCGTTTATGTGCCGTTGGTCGCGATCCCCATCAGTATCTCGTACTTTCTCTGGCTGGAACTGGGCTGGACGCCCCGCCAAATCTGGAAAGCCTGGAGCTGGTCCCTTTACCGTGACCGCGGCCTGCCCCTGCTGATCCCGGACTACTTTTACTGGGGCCCCCTCCTTCTCTTCCTCTACAGCCTCCCCTTTAGCCTCCAGTTTCCTTACTTCCTTCTTATCTTCTCCGGTTGGAGCCTGGCCTTCATCTTCATCGGCTCCCACGGCCTCGAATCCAAATCCAATCCGGCGGACAAATAGGGTTGGGTTCGGATTCGGTTCGCTTAAACTTTTCCAAATGTCCCGACGGGTTCTGCTACTTTTTCTTTCGCTGTTCCTGACGGCCTGCACCCAGGCCCCACCCGTCGCCCGCGAAGATCATCCCCTCCCCGACGGCATCGACACCGCCCGCGCCGAGCCCGGCCGCCGCGGCGGCGTCTTTATCCAGTCGGTCCCCGGCGAACCTTCCACCTTCAACCCCCTCGTCTCGGAGGACGCCACCTCCGGCGGCTTCATCGGCCTCTTTCTCGACTCCCTCACCCGCTACAACGCCGTCACCCAGGAAGTCGAACCCGGCCTCGCCGCCCGCTGGGAAATCGGCAAGGACAACAAAACCTTCACCTTCTTCCTCCGTCCCGGCATCCGCTGGTCGGACGGCGCCTCGTTCTCGGCCGACGACGTCCTCTTCACCTTCCAGGCCATCTACGACCCCCGCTACCCCAACCGTTCCGCCTTCGACCTCTCGGTCGACGGGAAACCGTTCCGAATCGAAAAACTCGACGACCTCACCGTCCGCATCACCACCCCGGAAATCTTCGCCCCATTCCTCGAGTACGTCGGCGGCGTCGGCATCCTTCCCAAACATCGCCTCGAGCCTGCCTTCCGCGACGGCACGCTCCAGAAGGCCTGGAACGTCAGCGTCGCCCAGCACCAACCGGAAACCCTCGTCGGCACCGGCGCCTTCCGACTCCGGTCCTACCAGCCGGCCGAACGGATCGTCTTTGAGGCCAACCCCCACTACTGGCGGG
>VHDM01000026.1 GCA_016876055.1 Verrucomicrobiota bacterium | reverse complement strand
GGAGAGGGCAAGTCGTCCAAATCGTCGTGACCCTGCGGGGTGTGGGATTCGTCTTGGTGTTGTGCGGGTCGGGGTGTGTCGCCGGGGCGGCCACGGGCACGGCCAAGGGAAAATCGGTCAACGTGCGGATCGAGGCGGAGGATCGTCTGCGGGCGGCCCAGGTGGCGACGGCCTCGGCCGCGGCGGCGGATCTCTTTGATGAACTGACCCAGACGCAGTTGCCCAAGCCGTTGGAGATCCGCGGGCGGCTGGCGGCGGGCGGTCCGGCGGTGCCGGAGGCCAAATGGGAGTCGGCGCGGCGGGTACGGCTGGAGGCGGATCCGGCGGCGGGGGATTTTGCGGCGGCATGGGTTTCGGCGGTGGTGATGGCGAGGATCGGGGCGGCGGCGGGGAGTCGGGAGGGGCAGGGCTCGTACCGATGGCTGGCGGAGGGTTGCACGGGGAAGGCGACGCCGCGGGAGGAGGCGATGGGGGACCGGGTGGCGGCGCGGGTGGCGGATCTGGATGAGGCTTCGCTCAAAACAATCCAGGCGTGGCCGTTGGCGGGGTCGTTGGGCGAGGACCGGGTGACGAAGGGGTTGCGGCGGTTGTTGGCGGCGCGGCTGGTTTCGCGGGCGGTGGCGGCGGACAACCGGGTGAGGCTGCAGGAGTGGGTGGCGGTGGGCTGTCCGGGAAATTTCTGGCCGGACGGTCCGGAGGTGGACGGGGCGTGGCGGCGAAGCCTCGGTCAGTCCGATTTGCGGACGGGGACGTCGCCACGGACGCCGGAACAGACCGCGCGGAGGTTGCGGGAACTGGCGATGGAGTTGGCGCGGAGCGGGGTGCGGGGCAACCCGGGGGCGGATGAGATCGGGGTGGAGTTGATGAAGCTGGAGGCCACGGCGGATCCCTTTCTCTGCCCGGCGATCTTCCGCTACCGTCAGGCCATGACGCGGGGGGAGGAAAATAAGGAGGGGAAGAAGGAGCGGGAGGCAGCGTTACGGGATGCGGATCAGGCGGTGGAGCGTTGGCGGCGCTGGCGGGTGCAGGCGGACAAGCTGTTGGACTGGTATGAGCTGAACGACCCGGACCTCCGGCTGGGCCCGGCGCTGCGCCTGTGGGAGGAGAATTTGCCCGTGCCGAAAAAGGAAGGGCGACCGACGGGACTCGAACCCGCGACAGCCAGAACCACAATCTGGAGTTCTACCAACTGAACTACGGCCGCCATCGATGACCTCGGTCAAGATACCCGCTCCGTGGGGGGCCGCCAAGCCCGCCGGCACCCCGGTGATCGCCATCACCGGAACGATTGCGGCGGGGAAAAGCACCCTGGGAAAAATCCTCGCGGACAAGGGATGGAGGGTGATCGAGTCGGACGAGATCGTGCACCGGCTCTACCGGCCGGGCGCGGAGGGCTATCGGAAACTGGTTGACGCGCTGGGGACCTCGATTTTATCGTCTTCGAAAGACTTGGACCGCGGGTTGTTGGCCGCGGCGATGATCCGGGATCCTTCCGTAACCGCCACCGTCAACCGCCTCATCCATCCGATCGTTCGCGAGACCTGGATAGCCGAAGTCGGCGAATCTCTTCGCCGCTCTCCCCACCAGCCCGTCGCCGTGGTCATCCCACTGCTCTGCGAGGCCGGGGTGGAGGAAGCCTTCGACCTCCGGGTGATGGTCGGCTGCCGGGCCTCGGTGTCCCGGGAGCGGCTGCTCGCGAGGGGTCTGACGCCGGCGGCGGCGGACTTTTGGATCGCCCAACAGTGGACGGCCGAAGCCAAAGCCCAGGCCAGCGACCGAGTCTTGTGGAATGAAGGCAGCCTGGAGCTTCTGCGGGATCAGGCGGAACTGCTGGTAAACCCCGGGCGGGGTTGACCGGTTTCCGTCCCGTGCAGGGCGAGGGCACGAGAGGACACTCCTATGAACGGCGAAGGACCAGAACAACAGGGCCAAGGGAATCAGGACTACGGACCGCGGGGCGGGGACTACGGTCCGCGCAACGACTATGGCCGCCAGCGCTTTTTCCGGCGTCGGCGCGGGGCTGGGGGTGGGCGCGATCGCCGGGGCTACGGCGGTGGGGGCGGCTATCGCGATGATTATGACTACCGGCGGACGCCTGAAACGGGCGGCCCAGAGGGTGGCGGCAACGAAGGTGGAGTTCCTGAGGCGCCCCGCCCGACCGGACCGCTCATGCGAGTGGACGATTTGCAGAACATGTCTTTTCAGGATTTGGCGGAGAAGGCGGTGGAGATCGGGGTGGAAAATCCCGGGGGTCTCCGCAAATACGAGCTGATTTTCGAAATCCTGCGCCGGCATGCGCTGAACAACGGCCGGGTGGCGGGAGAAGGAGTTCTCGAAATCCTGCCCGATCATTACGGATTCCTGCGCCTGCAGGCCAACAATTACCTGGCGACCCGCGAGGACATCTATGTCCATCCCGGGCTGATCCGGAAGTACGGGCTGCGCCGGGGCGACCGGGTGAGCGGCGAGATTCGTTCGCCGGTGGACAAGGACCACTACTTCGCGCTGGCGACGGTGGACACGGTGAGCGGGGAAGACGTGGGCAAGCGCAAAGCCCCGATCCACTTTGACAATTTGACGCCGCTGTTTCCGAACCGCCGGGTCATCCTGGAGAACGAAAAACTCAAGGACATGGCGATGCGGGCGTTTGACCTGATCAGCCCCGTCGGGTTCGGTCAGCGCGGCCTGATCGTGGCGCCGCCCCGGACCGGGAAGACGGTGCTGATGCAGAAGATTGCCAACTCGATCACCGCCAACCACCCCAAGGCACACCTGATCGTGCTGCTGATCGACGAGCGGCCGGAGGAGGTGACCGACATGGAGCGATCGGTAAAAGGCGAGGTGATCAGTTCCACCTTTGATGAGCCGCCCGACCGGCACGTGCACATCGCCGAGATGGTCATCGAGCGGGCCAAGCGGTTGGCGGAAAGCGGAACCGACGTGGTGATCCTGCTGGACAGCATCACCAGGCTGGCCCGGGCCTACAACACGATGCAGCCGCACAGCGGCAAGATTCTCTCCGGCGGCGTGGACGCCAACGCGCTCCACAAACCGAAGCGATTCTTCGGGGCGGCAAGGAACATCGAGGAAGGTGGCAGCCTCACGATCATCGCCACGGCCTTGGTGGACACGGGCAGCAAGATGGATGAGGTGATCTTTGAAGAATTCAAGGGCACGGGGAACATGGAGATCCACCTGGACCGGGCGCTGGTCGACAAGCGGGTGTACCCGGCGGTGAACATCTCCAAATCCGGAACCCGGAAGGAGGAGCTGCTTTACCACACCGACGAGATGCCGCGGATCCACATTTTGCGGCGGGCGCTTTCCTCGTTGCCGCCCGTCGAGGCGATGGAACTGCTGCTGGAGCGCCTGAAGAAGACCAAAAACAATGTCGAATTCCTTCTGGCGATGAACCTGAAGGAATAGGGAATTCCCGACACCCGGCGATCGGATGAAGGTTTTAGTCACTGGGGGAGCCGGCTACATCGGCTCCGTTTGCGTGGAGGAACTGATCGCGGCCAGCCACGAGGTGGTGGTCTGGGACAATCTGAGCGAGGGCCACCGGGGTGCGCTCCACCCGCGGGCGGTCTTTTTGCAGGGTGACCTGTTGGACCGGGACCTGTTGATGCGGGCGGTGCAGGAGCACCGGCCGGAGGCGGTGATTCATTTTGCCGGCAAGGCGCTGGTGCCCGAGAGCATGCGGGACCCCTCGATGTATTACCGGGTGAATGTGAGCGGCGGGGTGAATCTGCTGGATGCGATGGTGGCGGCGGGTTGCCGGAAAATCATCTTCTCTTCCACCTGTGCCACCTACGGGCTGCCGGAGCGGGTACCGATGGACGAAGCCACCCCGCAGAAACCGATCAACCCGTACGGACATTCCAAGCTGATGTTTGAGCAGATATTAGCCTGGTATGGGCAAATTTACGGGCTTGTTCCCACCGCCCTCCGTTATTTCAACGCGGCGGGGGCCTCGGCGGAGCGCGGGGAGCATCACCGGGTGGAGACCCACCTGATTCCCAATGTGCTGTTCACCGCCCTGGGGCAAAAGCCGTGCGTCGAGGTGTTTGGGGAGCAGCATGCGACCCCGGACGGCACCTGCATCCGGGACTACATCCATGTGCGGGACCTCGCCTCCGCCCACATCCTGGCTTTGGAGCGGGCGCAGGCGGGTTTTTTCAACGTGGGGACGGGGAACGGCTATTCCGTGCGACAAGTGATCGAGGCGGCGAAAAAGGTCACGAGGCGGGAGATCCCGGTGCAGGGGCGACCGGCCCGGGCGGGGGATCCGCCCAAGCTCGTCGCGGCTTCGCAAAAGCTGCAGAGGGAGTTAGGATGGAAGCCGGTGCACTCCAGCCTCGACCAGATTCTTGCCGGCGCCTGGGCGTGGCACCAGGCGCACCCGCGGGGCTATGCCGACTAAGGCGATGAGCGCGATCCGCAAACCCAGGGCTGTCACGGTCGAGCACTTCTATCGGGAGCACGCCGATCGGTTGCAGCTGAAATCGGTGGCGGGCGAGGCGGGGATGGACCGGACGATCCGCGAAGGAGCGGTGAACCGGATGGGCATGGCCCTCACCGGGTTCACAAAATATTTTGCCAACCAGCGGGTGCAGTTGATCGGCAAAAGTGAAACCGCCTACCTGCAATCCCTCGCCCCGGAGGATCGTCCGAAACGGTTCCGGGCGGTCCTGGAGCGAAACATCCCTTGTGTGGTTTTCAGCCGGGACCTCAAGCCTCCGGCCTTCGTCGTGAAGGAGGCCCAGGCCGCCAAGGTGCCGCTTTTTTCCTCCCCGATCGTGACCCCTCGGCTCGTCAATCTCATCACGCTATGTTTGGAGGAGGACTTTGCGCCCTCCACGAGCGAGCACGGGAGCATGGTGGACATTCTGGGGATGGGGGTGTTGATCCGGGGGGAGAGCGGGATTGGGAAAAGCGAATGTGCGCTGGGTTTGGTGGAACGGGGCTATTCGCTGGTTGCTGACGACATCACACGGCTGCGGTTGATCGAGGGCAGGGAGCTGATGGCCACCTCGGCGGAAGTGACACGCACCTTCATGGAGGTGCGGGGCATCGGGATCATCAACGTGGCCTCGCTGTTCGGGGGGCGGGCCATCCGCACGGAGAAGCGGCTGGATCTGGTGGTGACCTTGATGGAATGGGACAAGGTGGGGGAAATTGAGCGGACCGGCCTGGATCAACAGTTTTATGAAATCCTCGGCCTGAAAATTCCCCATGTGAAGATTCCGATCCGGCCGGGGCGCGACTTGGCCGGGTTGGTGCAGGTGGCGGCGTTGGACCAAAAGATGAAGACCATGGGGCAGTTTTCGGCGATGGAGTTCAACGAGAAGCTGCTCCAACGGCTCAACCTCAAGGACCGGTGAGAATGACGCCGCCGGAGGGCAGCCCGCACGGGCAGGAAACGTTGATCCGAAACCGGCTGGGGCTACACGCCCGGCCGGCGGCGATGTTTGTGCGGGAAGCCAACCGGCACAAATGCGAGATCCTGGTCGAGAAGGACGGGGAGAGGATCAACGGTAAGAGCATCATGGGTCTGATGATGCTGGCCGCGGGCATGGGCTCCAAAATCCGGATCACCGCGTCCGGCCCGGGGGCGCAGGAGGCGGTGCAGGCCCTGCTCCATTTGGTGGAAAGAAAGTTCGACGAGGAGTAGCCGCGGAGGAGAGACTTTGTCTCCGTGAGCGAAGCCGGCAGCCCCAACCACGGAAACGAGCTGCGCCTTACGGGGATTCCCGCCTCCCCGGGGGTGGTGAGCGGGCAGTTGGCGGTTTTCAGCAAGGAGGAGGAAGTCCGGATTCATCCCACCCCGATCCGGCCGGAGCAAATTGAGGACGAGATGCGGCGCCTGGAAGCGGCGTTGCTGAAGACGCGGGAGCAGATCCAGAAAATCCGCGACCAGCTGGCCCACTCCCTGGGGGAACAGCCAACCGACATTTTTGAGGCCCATCTGCTGGTGGCAGCGGACAGCACGATCGCCGGGGCGGTGCGGCGGCAGCTGGAACTGCGGAAAGTGTGCGTGGAGAGCGTCTACCAACACGTGATTCGGGTGTACGCCCAAAGCATGAAGGAGGTGGAAGATCCGTACCTGCGGGAGCGGGCGGCCGATATTCTCGATGTGGGCCGACGGGTGGTGCACAACCTGCTCGGCCGGAAATTGGCGGACCTTTACGCGCTGGACGAGCCGAGTGTGATCCTGGCGCACGACCTGACGCCGTCCGACACGGCGCTGCTGAACCGCCAGCTGGCCCTGGGCTTTGCCACCGAGGCGGGCAGTGTCACTTCCCACACGGCGATCATGGCAAGGTCGCTCAACATCCCCGCGGTGGTGGGTCTGCATGAGGTGCTGGACCGGTGTGAATCCGGGGCAGCGGTGATTTTGGACGGGTACGCCGGCCTGCTGATCGTCAATCCGACCGAACAGACGAAATACGAGTACGGTCAGATCGAGAAGCGTCGGCATGAGGTGGAGGTCAGTCTGGAGGCCCTGCGGGACACCCCGGGGACGACCCTGGACGGAAGAAAAGTCATTCTCTCCGCAAACGTGGAATTGCCGGAGGATCTGCCACTGATCGCGCAGAGCGGAGCGGAGGGGATCGGTCTGTACCGCACGGAATTCCTCTTCTTGAACCGGGTCCATTTTCCCGGGGAGGACGAACAGACGAACATTTACCGGCAGGTGGTGGAGGCGTCCCGGCCGCATCCGGCGATCATCCGGACGCTGGATTTGGGAGGGGACAAGCTGCCGACGCATCTGGGGATGGATCCCGAACAAAATCCCTTTCTGGGATGGCGGGCGATCCGGTACTGCCTTGAAAAACCCGATGTCTTCAAGGTGCAACTGCGGGCGATTTGCCGCTCCAACCCCGGTGGCAAAATCCGGGTGATGTTTCCGATGATTGCGACGAGGGAAGAGTTGTCCGCCGCGCTGGCGATTTTGGGGGAAGCGCGGGAGGAGCTGCGGGCAGCGGGAGTGCCGGCGGCGGCTGAGGTGGAGGCGGGGGCGATGATCGAGGTGCCTTCGGCAGCTTTGATCGTGGACCGGTTGGCGCCGCTCGTGCAGTTTTTCAGTATCGGCACCAATGATCTGACGCAGTACACCTTGGCGGCGGACCGCACCAACGAGAGGGTGGCCAACCTCTATCAACCGACCCATCCGGCGGTGCTGGGATTGATCCAAAGGGTGGTGGAGGCGGCCCGGCGGCGCCACCTCTGGGTCGGGGTGTGTGGGGAAATGGCGGCCGACGTGGTGATGACGCCGGTGCTGGTGGGGTTGGGGGTGGATGAGCTGAGCATGGGTTCGGTGTCGGTGCCCCGGGTAAAAAAGGCGGTGCAGAGCCTGAGGTTTGGGGAGTGTCAAAAGCTGACGGAGGAGCTGCTGGCCATGGACTCCGTTCCGCAGATTCAGCAACGACTGCAGCAGGTGGCCCAAGCAGCGTACCCGCAGTTGGTGGGCTAGTTGGGAGCGGGCCGGCAGGCTCCGGTGAGTCTGACCTACCCAGGGGAGGCAGAATCGGGTAAGACTGCCACCCGATGAGTGAAGAAAGATCCGCCCTGCTGGCCGTGCGCCGTGAGAAGCTACGGAAGTTACGGGAACTGGGGGTGGATCCGTTTGGGGGGCCGTTTCCCGGGACGGAAAGCACGGTGGAGATCGTGAGAAAGTGGGAAGAGGGAAGGAAAGTCCGGATGGCCGGGCGCATCGTTTCCCATCGGGACATGGGCAAAAGCCAATTTCTCCATCTGCAGGACCGGGCCGGCCGGCTGCAAATTTACATCCAGAAGCCCTCGCTGCCGGAAACAGAACGTTCCGTGTTCGAGCTCCTGGATTTGGGCGACATCTTGGGCGTGGAAGGCACGCTCTTCCTCACGAAAACGGGGGAAAAGTCGGTCCGCGTGGAAAGGTTGGTCCTTTTGACGAAGGCCTTGGCGCCGTTGCCGGACAAGTGGCACGGCTTGGTGGACACGGAGACGCGGCACCGGCAGCGCCATCTGGACCTGATTGCCAACGAGGCCTGCCGTCAAGCGCTCCACCTACGGGTGCGGCTGGTCCGGTACCTGCGGGAATTCCTGGCGGCCCGTGGTTTTACGGAGGTGGAGACGCCGATGATGCAGACGGTGGCCGGCGGGGCGGCGGCCGAACCCTTCAAGACCAAGCATCACG
The DNA here is from genome assembly GCA_016876055.1 of Verrucomicrobiota bacterium. GTDB lineage: Bacteria > Verrucomicrobiota > Verrucomicrobiia > Methylacidiphilales > Verrucolacustridaceae > Verrucolacustris. The sequence goes on along the minus strand of VHDM01000026.1, from coordinate 6,814 downwards.
CGATGGGCATGGATTTGTATCTGCGCATCGCTCCCGAACTTTATCTCAAGCGCCTGCTGGTGGGCGGATTGGAAAAGGTGTTCGAAATCAACCGCAACTTCCGCAACGAGGGCATTTCCCGGAAGCACAACCCGGAATTTACGATGTTGGAGGCGTATTGGGCTTACTCGGACTTCGCGGGGATGGCCGCGTTGGTCGAGGAGATGATTGCGGGTGCGGCCCGGGAGCTGACCGGAGGACTGAAAATCGCCCAGGCGGACGGCACGACGATCGATCTGACGCCTCCCTGGCCGAGAAAAAAGTACCGGGACACGATCACGGCGGTGGCGGGAGCCGACTGGTTTAAGCTTTCCCGGGAGGCGATGGAAAAAAAGGCGGCGACCCTGGGCGTGGAACTGGAACCGAACCTTTCCGTGCTGGAGATCACCCAGAAGGTGTTTGAGAAAAAGGTCGAAGCGGAGGCGGTGAACCCGGTCTTCATCACCCATCTTCCGGCCGAGCTGGTCCCGCTGGCCCGCCTGAACCGGGAAGACCCGACGGTGGTCGACGTGTACGAACTGATCTGCGGTCGCCAGGAGATTTCTCCCGGCTACTCCGAGCTGAACGACCCGGTGCTGCAGGCCGAGAGGTTCCGGCACCAGGTGGGGGAACACACCCAAAAGGTGGATCATGAGTTTCTCGAGGCGCTGGAGAGCGGGATGCCGCCGGCGGGCGGGTTGGGATTGGGGGTGGACCGTCTGGCCATGCTGCTGGCCGGGGTGGATTCGATCCGGGAGGTGATTTTCTTCCCGTTACTGCGGCCGCGGGAATCCGGCGCATGAAAGAAGGCGGGCTCGTACGCGGGCCCCTCCTCAACGCGTTCCTGTTTCAGGTCTTCAACACCAGTTCGTTCTACCTGGTGATGGGGCTGCCGATGATGCTCTATTTCAAAAAACTGGGTGCTACGGCCACGGTGCTGGGGGTGTTGGCCTGTCTGGCCGCCCTGCTCAACGTCTTCCAGATTCCGGCGGCCCGTTTTGTCGAGAAGGTGGGCTACCGGAACTTTGTGCTCCGGGGCTGGACCTCCCGCAGCATCCTGATCGCCGGGGTGGTGCTGGTGGCCGTTTTGCCAGGGCCGATCGACGATTTTTCCCGGCAGGCCCTGATGCTCTTTTTGCTTTTTTTGTTCAACCTCATCCGGGGCATTTCGCTAAGTGGGTATCTGCCCTGGATCAGCGCGATCGTGCCCGAGCCGGTGCGGGGGAGATTTCTCGCGCTCGACCAGGCGGCCTCCCAAGCGGCGCTCCTGCTGACGGTGGCGGGGACGGCCTGGTATCTGAGTTTGACCGACCAGCCCTCGGCCTTCGGTCTGCTCTTTGGAGCCAGCCTAGTTCTGGCGGTCGCCTCCCTTTTTTACTTAAGAAAGATTCCGGACGCGCCGACGCAAGGAACTGCCCGGGCGGAGGAGATCCCGTGGAAGGCGATGTTGGGCCATCCGCCATTCCGGCAACTGCTCCTCTTCCATGCCGTGGTGATGTTGGCCATGTCCGGCGGAGGTCTGTTCTTTGTTCCTTTCGCGCGCGACCAGTTCCACTGCTCCGACTCCCTGTTCCTGGTGCTGCATCTGATGTGGGGCACGGTCTTTGTGCTGACCTCCCTGCGGGCGGGGCGGTGGTTGGACCGCTTGGGCAGCCGGCCCGTGCTGGGGCTCTGCATGGTGGTGATGGGTATCCACTGGCTGGGTTGGGGGGCGGTGGCGGCGCATCTGCTGCCGTTCACATGGGGAACGTTTGCCCTGCAACAGACCACCGCCGGCATCGGCTTGGCCCTCTACAGCAGCGCGCACCTTCGGCTTCTTATGGGGATAATTCCGGTCATGGGGAGGAGCCACTTTTTCGCCCTGTTCAGCGTGGCGGGAAGCCTCGTGGCCGGGCTGGCTCCGCTGGGTTGGGGGCTGCTGACCGACGCGCTGGCCAAATTTCAGATCGGCACGGAGATCCAGCTGAACGGATTTGTGATTCTCTACGCGGGGATTGCCCTGATCATGATTCCCTCGTTGATGCTGTTGGCCCGGATCCATGAGGAGCGGGCGGCCTCCACGGAGGAGTTGATCCGCGAGCTGGTCCGGGAAACACCGTGGCGTTCCATCACCCGGTGGTGGAACCGGAGACCCTTCGCATGAGGAAAGCCCTGAAACAAATTTTGGCGGAGAGCACGCCTCCGCTCATCGCCGGGACGATCCGGCTGCTGGCCCTGACCTTGCAGATCCGCTTGGAAGATCCGCAAGGCATCCTGGCGCGGGATCCCGGCCTACCGCGGATCTGGGCTTTCTGGCACAACCGGATCCTGATGATGCCTTACCTTTACGAAAGGTTTTGTCCGGGAAGGAGAATGTTGATGATGGTGAGCCGGAGCCGGGACGGCGAGTTCATCACCCGGATCATGAACCGATTTGGGATCGACGGGGCGCGCGGGTCCAGTTCACGCGGGGGAAGCGATGCGCTCAGGGAAGTCCTGCGGGAGTTGCAACGGCCGCAGGCCCGGGATATCGGCATCACCCCGGACGGGCCGCGTGGACCTCGGGCCAAGGTGCAGGATGGGGTGTTGGGGCTGGCGGCCAACAGCGGCCGACCCATTTATCCGGTGACGGCTCGCTACAGCCGCCATTGGGAACTGCCCTCGTGGGACCGATTTCAGATTCCGCAGCCTGGTGCGATCTGCCGGGTAATCCTCGGTCCGGCGGTGGCGGCGCCAAAAAGTCTGGAATCTTCGGAACTGGGCCGGGTGCGGGCGGAACTGGAGCGAGCCCTGGGGGAGTAGGCGGCCGGTGCGGATTTTGGATGTTTGATTGGGGATGGGCTGAAACCCAAGATCCAGCCTCAAGAATCCTGGGCGGGCGGGGAGAGAATTTCGTTTGGAGGGAAAAGACTGGTCCGAAGGACCGCAGGGACGGTCCAGGCGGTGGTAAGGGCGGCCAGCCAGGCAACCAAGGCGAGGAAACCCGGCACCTTGAAGGTCAGGCGCGTCAAAGGAGAGACCAGGAAAAGCAGGCTGCCGGCCAATCCCAGCACCAGAAGCACGGTGCGGGCCGGCCAAGCGGGCCGGTGGCACCGGGCAGCCACCCATCCGGAGAGGGAGTCCACCGCACCCAGCACGGCCGGAGGCAATACGGGGAGGATGTAAAGTTCCACGGCGGCCGCCCCGGCGGCCAGGAGGAGCACCCCGAGCGTTCCGGCCAGCAAAACCAAAGCCGGGCGGCTGTTCTCCGATCCGAAAAAGCGGAGCAGAAGGCTGAGAACGATCAAAAGAGCGAGCGCGGCGGAGCCGGCCTCCAACCAGAAGCGGGCGGCATCCGGGGTGCCGGGGATAAATTCACGAAATAAATTCAGGGCCGTGGAGACGAGGGAGGGAAGGCCGTTCACTCGCTTTGAAATTCGACACGCACGGCGGAGTGTCAATCCTCCCGAAGGATCCAGATCCCGGCCGGCATGCGGGTTTCCGGGACCTCGATGGGCCGGCGGGAAGGTTCCAGCCGGGCACGGATCTTTTCCGCGGAAAGGGCGAACCGGGCCGTCCGTTCGAGTTCCCCCCGCCGGGCGCGGGCTTCGTTGACGGAAACCAGCAGGCTGCCCCCCGGAGCGAGCAAGCGGAGGCACGCGGCGATCATCGGTGCCAATTCCCGTTCGATCCGAAAAGACCGCCCGCGCCCGCCGTGGGCAAAGGTGGGGGGATCCAGGATGATGGCGGAGAAGGTCTCGCCCCGCCGTTGCAGGCGGGGCAGGGCTTGGCGGACGTCCTCCTTCCAGAAGCGGGGCTGCGTCCCCAGCAGGTGGTTTCGCCGGTAGTTTTCGCGGCCCCGGGCGAGGGCCCGGGCGGAGTTATCGATGTTCAGCGAGGTGGCGCCCTCGGCGGCGGCCAGGACACCGAAGGCGCAGGTATGGGCAAAAAGATTCAGCAACGAGGTGGGACGCCGGGAACGGAGAAAATTCCGGTTCTCCCGCTGGTCCGGAAAAAGTCCGGGGGCGGTTCCGGGAGTGAGGTCGATGCCGAAGCGCAGGTTACCTTCCTGTACTTCCGTGGTCCAACCTTCCCCCCGGAGGTGGCGGGCGGTCCGTTCCCCTTCGGTTTGCCAGATCATCCGTTCCGCTTGCCATCCCAAGGTGGCGGGGGGCTCCAGCAGGGCTTCGTTGCCATCGGGGAGTGCCGGCCGGAGGGCGCACGCGCGCAGCGTCGAGCCCCAGCGTTCCAAGCGCAAGCGGGGGGAATGGGCGGCGAGGAAGGCATCGGTGCCGGCGGCTTCGAGTTTTTCCCAGAGGGTTGCGGAAATCCAGGTAGGCGCCGCGGACGATTTGCGAAAGGGCGGAAGCATGGTTATATCCCTTTATGGAGTGCACCTTTTGCCCGGGCAACCAGGCGACGTGTCACCTGAGCAAGCTGGTGAACGGAAAGTCGATCGACGTGCATGTTTGTGAAAAGTGCATCCCGCAGCTTGCGCAAAAGGATCTGGTGGATTTCGATATCTGGGCGGCGGTCTCCAAGGTGGCGGCCAGCAAGGGCAAGGAGGACCCGGCGGCGGCAGTGGAAAACGAGATCAAGGAGATTTCCGCCAAGAGCCTCTTGATTCCCGCGCCGACCCCGGCGGCGTCCAACCGGTGTCCCAGCTGTGGATTCACCTCCGAGGATGTGCGCAAGACCGGCCGGTTGGGTTGCGGGGAGTGCTACGGCATTTTTGGGGAATTGTTGCAGGACGTGCTCAATGATTGTCAAAAAGGGACGCGTCACGCAGGCAAGATCCCGAAAAGTTTCCGCAAGCTTCGGAAAAAGCGGCTTCAGGACGATCTGGCCGTGGCTGTGAAAAAGGAACAATTCGAGGAGGCCGCCCGCATCAAGGATGAGCTGGGGAAGATCGGGGAGGAAGGCTAGTTCCCCGGCAGTTCCTTTTCGAGGCGTTCCGCAACCCACTGTTTCATCATCGACTGATAATTGAGGTAGCGGCGGGCGGCGATCCGTTTGAGCCGGCTGAGCATCCGGGGATCCATGCGCAAGGTGATGGTGGTGGATTCCTGGCCTTCACTGCGCGAGAGGGAAGCAGCGACCAAAGCGGGATCGAGTTGGTGTTCCTTCCAAAAAGCAGCCTCGTCTTTGGGATTTGGAAAAAAGGGGATCTCCTCCCACTTGTGGATGATGGCAAGCGGGCTCAAAGGGTCTCCTTGGCTTTTCGCTCGTAAAAGTAAGATTCGGGTTCGGACATCAGGCGAGAAACAATCGGGCGCATTTTCCGGCCGTCCGAGCTGTAGACGGAGAAAATGGGTTTTCCGGAAAGGCCCTTGCCGAGGCAGAGAAAGCGGGAGTGCTCCGCGAGCGGTCCGCCCCCGGGGAGGATGCGGAGGCAAAAGGGATCCTCGAAGCTTTCCTGGACCTCGGCGGGGGAAATTTCCGGGGTGGAGTAGAGGGTCCAGTCAAAATCCATAAAAGCAGAGGGGCATTGTCCATATTGATGTTGCGAGCGTAGGAGGGCGGGTCAAGATGCCGTGTGATGGGCCGGGTGCTTTCCGTAAAAGCTTTGGGGGATTGGCGGCGGGGTGAAAAGTCCGCCGGTCGACGCGTGGTGGTGACGAACGGGTGTTTTGATCTTTTGCATGTGGGACACGTCCGTTTTCTGCAGGAGGCCCGGGCCTTGGGGGACACTTTGTTGGTGGGGCTCAACGGGGATGACAGCGTGCGGGAGCTGAAAGGCGCCGGGCGTCCGGTGAATCCGGAGGCGGACCGGGCGGAGGTGCTGGCCGCGCTCGGTTGCGTGGATGCGGTGGTGGTGTTTCCGGAAAAACGGGCCACGCGGTTTCTCGAGGCAGCCCAGCCGGACCTTTACGTGAAAGGGGGAGATTACCGCGCGGAGGATCTGGATGCGGACGAGCAGGCCGCCGTGAAAAAAGCCGGCGGGCAGGTCAAAGTGTTGAAGCTGACGCCAGGGAAATCGACCTCGGCGGTTTTGGCCAAAGTCAAAACGTGAAGCCTCTCAGGCTGGGGGTACTCGGCTCCGGCCAGGGGAGCAATTTTGTGGCTTTGGCCGAGGCGATTCGTTCGGAGCTGATTCCCGCCGAGATCGTCCTGGTGGCAGGCGATCAAGCGGAGGCAAAGATTTTGGCCCACGCCCGGGAGAGGAAACTGCCCGTCTACGCCTGCCCGAAGAGTGCTTTTCGCACGAAGCTGGAGCCGGAAATTGAAGAGGAGTTGGCGGGGACGCTGGCAAAAGCTGGCACCGAACTGGTGGTGTTGGCGGGTTATCTGCGGGTCCTAAAAAAGCCCCTGTTGGACGGATTTGGCGGAAGGATCATCAACATCCACCCGTCGTTGTTGCCGTCTTTTCCGGGTCTGAAGGCCTGGGAACAGGCGTTGAAGGCCAGAGTGACGCAGACGGGATGCACGGTGCACTGGGTGAACGAGACGGTGGATGGCGGGGCGGTGATTCGTCAGGCCAAAGTGAATGTGCAGCCGGGCGACACGGCTGAGTCTTTGCACGCGAGAATCCAGCACGCGGAGCATCGGCTGTTGCCGGAGGTGGTGAGGGATCTCGCCACGCAAAGAATCCCGTGGCCCAAGGATCCGAGAATCAGCTAGTGGAAGGTGGAAGGATTAGGCAGGAGGAACGCAGCCCCGGTTATCCGAAAGGGGCCGACCGGCAGAAAATTGCTGCCGGCCCTGGACTCGAACCAGGAACAGCCAGATCCAAAGTCTGGAGTGCTACCATTGCACCAGCCGGCAAGAGTTTCAGTTTAAGCGATTTGGATATGATTTCGAGAATGTTTTGGACGCAGGGGCCTGCGTCCCTACAGAA
>VHDM01000025.1 GCA_016876055.1 Verrucomicrobiota bacterium | reverse complement strand
CCGGGCCTTCCCGTTTTTTGGTCAAACCCCTTCCCGGGTCCACCGGCTTTCTTAGCCAGATTCTGGTAGCCACCCGCAAGGGAGATCCCCATCGCTATATTCTTAAGGTCGGCAGCGACATCCCCCAGCGCCGGCAATGGGCCGGAGCACTGCGGGTTTTTGAACGCGAACTTGCCGCCTACCGATTACTGGGTCCGCTCAAGGAAAAACTGTCCCCGCGGCTGTTTTCGGGCGGGACTGCCCTCCATGGCTCCGATGGACTCCTGCGGCTGGAGTTCATCCGCGATGGACGGAATCGCGACCAACTCCTCGGTCTGACCTGGCCTGAGCTGGTCTCCGCCACCCGCGCAATCGCCCGGATTCATGCGCGGTTCTGGAACTCCCCCGCCCTGAAAAAGGCTCAAGGTCTTCCGCAACACCATTACATGCGGGCTCACCAGACCCGCCACCACCTGCCTGGCTTCCTCCGTTGGGCCAAACTTTCGGCCAACACCGAAAAAATCTTCCGCGCTTTACCCCCGCAGGTGCATCAGGCTCTCGCCAGGCTACGGCAACGACCTCTGACCCTTGTCCATGGCGATCTGCGTGCAGACAACATCTTCTACGGTCGCAAGTCCGTCCGGTTTATTGACTGGGGCCTCTCCCTCGCTGGCAACGCGGCCTTCGACCTCGCTCGCCTGGCCGGTGGCAGCGCTCGAAAGCCGCTATCCCTGATCCAACACGTCGACCTTTTCGCGGTTTGGCATGCGGAGCTCCTCCGTCGAGGTGTCCGCAACTACCCCCTGCACGAGGCTTGGCAGGACTATCGTGACTCCGCCCTCCTCACCCTCACCATCCCCGTCACCAACGCCCCGACCCTCGCCTCGCTTTCGACCCGCGGGAAAAAATTGGCAAGGTTGATCAGCCGGCGTTACTTACAGCTCTGGCAGGTCTTGGGGCCGGGACAAGCAAAGGTGACCCGCGCCGGCCTGGAGCCCGTCTACTGACAGGCCTCGCACTCCCCGCCGTTTCGCATCGCTTCAATGGAGCACGCTGCTTTTTGCTCGGCGGTGTACTCCGGCTTGGGTGGTTCTGCCGGCTCACCTTCCTGCAAGGAGGCCTTGACCTCCTTTTTCAGTTTTACGGTGGCTTTCTCAATATTGGAGGCGCCGAGCGTCCGCAGGTAATAGGTCGTCTTGAGCCCGAGATGCCATGCCAAGCGATACATCCGAGAAAGTGCCTTCAGGTCGGGCTGACCCAGAAAAAGATTTAACGACTGACTCTGGTCGATCCATTTCTGGCGTCGGGCTGCGGCTGCCATGATCCACTCAAAACCAACCGCAAAGGCCGTCAGATACCGCTGTTTAAGTTCCTCGGGCATGCCCTCCACCGGGCCGAGCTCGCCGTCAAAATATTTTAGCTGATCCACCATCTGCTGATTCCACAGACCCGCCTTCTTCAGGTCGCGCACCAGGAAGGGGTTCAACACGATGAACTCACCCGACAGGTTGCTCTTCACAAAAAGATTTTTGTAGGTCGGCTCGATGCAGGGCGAAGTCGCCGTGATGTTGGAAATCGTCGCGGTGGGCGCGATCGCCAGCACGTTCGAATTCCTCATCCCATGCGCGCGGATTTTCTCCCGCAAGGGGGCCCAATCCATCCGGCCGCTCCGCGGCACTTCCACTGGCACCCCCCGCTCCTGCTCCAAGAGGTCAATTGTGTCTTGGGGCATCAGCCCGCGGTCCCATTTCGAGCCGCGGTAGCTGGAGTAAGTCCCCCGCTCCGCCGCCAGGTCGCTGGAGGCCTCGTAGGCAAAATACGCAATTGCCTCCATCATTTCGTCGTTGAACTCCACCGCCGCCTCGGAGGCAAACGACAGGCCCTTCATGTAGAGCGCGTTCTGCAGTCCCATGACTCCCAGGCCGATCGGCCGATGACGCGAATTGGCCGTCTTGGCGGCCTCCGTGGGATAAAAATTGATGTCGATCACATTGTCCAGGGCTCGCACGGCCACCCGCACGGTCTCCCGCAACTTCGGCAGATCCAGCGAGCCGTCTGCCGCGAGATGGGTGTCCAGAATAACCGATCCAAGGTTGCACACCGCGGTCTCGTCTTTCCCGGTGTTCAAAGTGATCTCCGTGCAAAGATTGGAACTGTGGATCACGCCGGTGTGGTCCTGCGGACTGCGCACATTGCACGCATCCTTGAAGGTGATCCACGGATGGCCTGTCTCAAAGAGCATCGCCAGCATCCGCTTCCACACCTCGATGGCCGGGACCTTGTGGCCCCAGATCTCGCCGCGATCCGCCTTCTTTTCGTAGGCCAGATAAGCCTCTTCAAACTTTTTGCCGTAGGCATGGTGCAGATCCGGCACCTCACTGGAGCGGAAGAACGTCCAAGGTTCCCGGGCTTCCATCCGTTTCATGAACAGGTCCGGAATCCAGTTCGCCGTGTTCATGTCATGGCAGCGACGGCGGTCATCCCCGGTGTTTTTGCGCAGCTCCAGAAAATCAAAGAGGTCGTTGTGCCACGTCTCCAAATACGAGCAGCCGGAACCTTTTCGTTTTCCGCCCTGATTTACCGCCACCAGCAGATCGTTGTGCAGCTTGAGGAACGGAATGACCCCCTGACTCTCGCCATTGGTGCCCCCGATGTAGCTGCCGGTACCGCGCACGCTCGTCCACGACCCGCCCAGGCCGCCGGCCCATTTGGACAGCATCGCATTTTCCGCCACCCCCCTTTGCATGATTCCGTCGATCGAGTCGTCAACCCAATAGAGGTAACAGGAGGAAAGCTGGCTGTGATTGGTGCCCGAATTAAACAGGGTCGGCGTCGAGGAACAGAACCGGCGGCTCTTGTAGAGCTGATACAGCTCGATCGCCCGTTGCTCCCGATCCTTCGGCTCGGCATGGAACAAGCCCATCGCCACCCGCATCCAGAAAAACTGCGGGGTCTCCAATCGGCGGCTGACCGCCGCTTTCTTGTCGATGATCAGGTACCGGTCGTACAGGGTCTGCACGCCCAGGAAGTCGAACTCCAGATCGGCCAGCGGATCGAGGGCTGCCGCCATCTTTTCAAGGTCGTACTTGCGCAGGTCCTGGCTGAAGCGGCCGATCGCAATCCCGCGATCGATGGTTTCGCGGAACCGACGCCGGTGAAAGTCCCGCAGCGCCCCCACCCCGTCCCGCACAATGTCCCATCCCAGTACCTCCTCGTAGATGAAGGAAAGCTGAATCCGCCCGGCAAATTTTGCAAAGTCGGCGTCTTTTTCAATCAGGGTCTTGGCATTCAGCCCGATGGTGTTGTTCAGATCCGTTTTTTTAATTCCGTCGAATACCGACCGACGCAACTCTTTCTCAATCTCCCCCGCCCCCAGGCAGAGATCCAGGCCGATGGAGGCAAATTCGATCCGCGCCCGCAAATCAGCCCCGTCCCAAAGGAAGGTCGTGCTGTCAGCATTTGCCACCACCACCATGCCCTCGGATGGCACGGTCGCGGCTTCGGTCTCCTCCCCTCGGGCTTTTTTCTCCCGGATCTCCATCCGGGTGGCACGGTAAAGGATGTATCGCTCTGCCACCTTGTAGTGGCCCGCCTTCATCAGTTCCTCTTGGACCAGGTCCTGGACCTCCTCGATGTGGATCGTGGCCTGACCCAGTTCGATGACCCGCAGGGTCACACCCCGGGCAATCGCCGCGGCCGCCGCCGAATCCATTCTCAAGGCCAGGAAAGCCTGCCGGACCGCCACTTCGATCTTCGATTCGTTCCACGGCACCACCTGGCCCAACCGCCGAATTAGCCTCGTGGTGCAGACCGGCATCTCCCCGTCCGCCTGGATGTCCTCAGGGCGGCGCTTTCGCTCCACCACTAGGCTTCGGGCGACATCATAGGCGTTGTTGTCTACCAGGGTTTTTTCCACAAGGGTCCGTAGGTCTTCGATCTTGAGCCGCAAAGGCCGTTCCGCCAAGGCTTGCCGGGCCAGATTTTTTCCCACTTCGGTGCAGATGCGGGCGACCCAGCGCCGATTGGATTCGGTGAAAATCGAATCCTGCCCCTTGGCCTTGAGGAGGCGCGCCAGACTGCGCCCAACCATTTCGGCCACCTCGGCCAGGCTGAAGGCGTGGTGTTTTTCGCCGTCGATGACCTCGATTTCCGGCAAATCGACCTGGACCTCCTCCACCGTCTTGCCCCATTCCGCCGGGGATCCCTCCGGCAGATTGAGAAACCGCTTCATCGCCAAGTCCACATCGACTTCGCGCCGGTCCATCTTCATCCGATGAGGTTCTCCATGGGGAATGGGTTCCGTGGGGCCCCGAAATCAGAGCTCGTCATCATGCACCGCCGCAAGCGCCGATGACTTCTGATATTCCGTCACCCGGCCCTCAAAAAAGTTCTGCTCTTTCTTGATGTCCATCATCTCTGCCAGCCACGGCAGCGGGTTGGCCATGTCACCCCGCAACGGCTTTAGACCCACCCCCTCCAGGCGCCGATCCGCGATGTAATCAATGTAGGCGGTGAATTCTTCCAGGCTCAGCCCCACGGCATTCACCGGCAAGCAGTCCCGGATGAAGGTTTTTTCCAGTTCCACGGCCTGCGCCATCGTTTGCCGCAACTCCTCCTTGAACGCCTCGTCCCAGATTTCACGGTTTTCCTCCACCAGATCCATGAATAGGTTGCGGAACACCTCAATGTGGTTGGACTCGTCCCGCAGGGTGTAGCGGAACATCTGCCCGATTCCCGGAAACTTGTTTTGCCGGTAAAGGGATAGGACCATCCCAAACAGTCCGTAGAATTGCGTTCCCTCCATGCACTGCCCAAACACAAACATGTTCTTCGCCAGCAGCTTTTTGTTCTCCGCCTTGGTCAAATCCAGGTCGCGCCGCAGATCCTTGGAGATCCCCGTGACGAACTCGTTCTTTTTCACGATGGACTGCACATCTTCGAACATCGCTTCGCACTCGTGCGGGTTGATCCCCAGCGAGCTGATCATGTAAAGCAGCGAGTCGGCGTGGATGTTCTCCTCGTGGGCATGCCGGCCCAGGACCAGCTTCAGCTCGGGCGCGGTGACCAGTTCCCGCACCACGTGTTGGATGTTGTCCCCCACGATCCCCTCCGCCGCCGAAAAATAGCCGATCCCCATCCGGATGATCCACCGCTCCACATCGCTGACCGCTTTGGCGTCCTTCCATTGTTCGATGTCCTTACCCATGCCGATGTCTTCGGGCTCCCAGTGGTTAGCCTTCATTTTGCGGTATAGGTCGTAGGCCCACGCGTATTTCAGCGGCAGTAAATTAAAGGTCATGGTTTCTTTGCCCAAAATGACTCTCTTCCCCGCAAAGGCCGCTTCCGCTTTCTTTTTATCGAGGACAAATTTTCGCCCCCCCACGTTGAATTCAGTTTGCATCATGGTGATGGGTTTTCCTTAGGCGGCCCTGCAGGAACGCACCGGCCACGCTCCTGTTTGGACCATGAATTTGGGTTTATTTACGCTTATATACGTAAATTGTATGGTTTGCCGATTGCACCATTGAGTTGTGGTGGGAGTGATCAAGAGAACTAGGAATAGTGTGCAATTGACTCGTGTCAACCCCCCCTTTCAATTTTTTTTTAATTATGCGGATATGGTTGTAATAAAGCCAAATAGAAGCTCATTCCCTCGGAAAAATATCGTCCTATCCAGCCAAGTTATTCACCGTGACCCTGCTCCGCTGGATTTCCCTCTCACGCGCAAATTTTTAATGGCACATCTACGACCTCACCGCCCCTACCTTCATCCCCGGTGTCGCCAAGACGGCTTCCCTTCTTCCCCGTCTATCTCCTCCTAGATTCTTCTCCTCACGCCTTCAATCTGCCCAGCGCCGCCGCCGGATCCCCGTCGCGCATCAACAACTCCCCCACCAACAGGCAGAAAATTCCCTGCGCGGTCACAAAATTCACATCCTCCTTGGTCCGGATCCCGCTTTCGCTGATGCCTAAACACTCGGCCGGGATTTCCGGAGCCAGCTCCTCGGTGGTCCTCAGATTCACCTCGAACGTATGCAGGTTGCGGTTGTTGATGCCGATGATGTCCGCTTCGATCTCCAGGGCTCGATCCATCTCCTTCATATCATGAACTTCCACCAACACATCCGCCCCCAGCCCTTTCCCTAGATCGTAAAGCCCCTTTAATTCCGGATCGGTTAAGGCGGCAACGATCAGGAGGAACGCATCTGCCCCGGCCGCCACGCTTTCGTACACCTGCCCCTCCGTCAGGATAAAATCCTTCCGCAGGACCGGCACCCGCACGGCGGCCCGTACCTTCTGCATGTCCTCCAGGCATCCCCGGAAAAATTCCCGGTCCGTCAGCACGGAAATGGCGCCCGCCCCACCACCCTCATACAACTTGGCTTGGGCCACCGGATCGTACTTCTCCGCGATCAGCCCGGCCGTCGGTGAGGCCGCCTTGCACTCGGCAATGACCGTGACCTTGCCGGGATGAAAGAGACTGCTGCGGAATCCCCGGTACTCGTTTCTCTGCAACGCCGCCTTGCGGAGTTGGGCCTTGCGGGATTCCAGCGCCGCCGCCTCCTTGCGCTTGGCGGCAAGGATTCCGGCTAGACGGTCGGATCTTTTCATTCCTCCTCCTCTTCCTCGATGGGTCCGGATCGTTTTTTGCCTTTCAGAAAAGCATTCAAAAAGGGGTCGATCTCCCCGTCCAGCACCGCTTGCACATCGCTGGTCTGCTCGCCCGTCCGCAGGTCCTTTACCATCTGATACGGCTGCAGGACGTAGGAGCGGATCTGGTGGCCCCAACCAATCTGCCCTTTGGCCGCATAGTTTTGTTCCTGTTCCGCCTTCTTTTTATCCAGTTCCAGTTGACGCAATCGGGCCGCCAGCACCTTCATGGCCGTGGCCCGGTTTTTGATTTGGGAGCGCTCGTTTTGACACGTCACCACCAGCCCGCTCGGCAAGTGGGTGATCCGGACGGCCGAGTCGGTCGTATTCACCCCTTGCCCCCCGTGACCTCCGGCCCGGAACACATCCACCCGAAGGTCTTTTTCGGGAATTTCAATTTCCTGTTCCTCATCCGGTTCCGGCACCACCTCCGCTGAGGCAAAGGAAGTTTGTCGCTTCCCCTGGGCGTTGAACGGCGAAATCCGCACCAACCGATGCACCCCCCGCTCCGGTTTGAGATAGCCGTATGCGTTTTCGCCGACGATGCGGAGCATCGCGTTTTTGATTCCGGCCTCTTCCCCGGAAAGGATGTCCAGCATCTCTACTTTGTAGCCGCGCCGCTCAGCCCAACGCTGGTACATGCGCAGCAGCATATTAGCCCAGTCACACGCCTCGGTCCCCCCCGCGCCGGCGTTCAGGCTGAGGATGGCGTTTCGCCGGTCGTCGGGCTGGGACAGGATGAACTGCACTTCCGCCTGATCGAGTTGGACCAAGGCCTGCTTCATCTCCTCGGCAAAATCCTTGCGGGCAGTCTCCGACCCATCCTCCTCCGCCAGCTCAAGGTGCACCGGCAGGTCGGCGATGCGTTTTTCCAGGTCCCGCATCTGTTCAAGTTTGCGCCGAATGGCGGTGGCCTCAGCCGATACTTTTTGCGCCTTGCCGCTGTCGTTCCAGAAATCCGGCGCCGCCATCCGGCCGTCGAGGTCTTTTAGCTGGGCTTCGAGCTTGGCCGGGTCAAAGAAACCTCCGTAATTCCCGTAAACGGGAATCAACGGAGGCCAAATCGATCGTCTCTGCCGGCAGGGTCATGGGAAAAGAATGCCCGCTCTCTCGGCTTGGCTCAAGCGGGTTCCCTTCGCCACCCCAAGCCCACCGCCACCAATCCCATCGACAACCACACCGGCCATTCCCCCCAGCGGGTATACGCAGTGGCCTTGGGCTCAGGTAACTCCAGTTTCCCTTGAAGAAATCCAGGTTCCCGCACGGTCCCAGTCTTTGGATCCCTCACCTCGGCCAGAATCACCCCGCGCGGACTGATCAGGGCAGTCACCCCGTCATTGGTTACCCGCAACAAAGGCAGCCGAGTTTCCACTGCCCGCAGCCGGGCGTTTTCCAGGTGTTGCCGGGAACCAGCGGAGGCCCCGAACCATGCATCGTTGGTCAGATTCACCAGCAGATGCGGAAGCTTTTGGGCCACTCGGCGGACCACCCGCGGCACCGCGTCCTCAAAGCAGATCAGCGGAGCCAGGCGGATCGCCGGGGACTCCAACGAAAGCACCCGGGAATTTTTTCCGGCGGTCAGGTCGCCCCCGGGGGGAACCAGTTTCCGCAACCACGGAAAAAATCCCGCCAACGGCACGTACTCCCCCATCACGACCAGATGGGTTTTGTCGTAGACCTCAGGCGGCCTTCCCTCGGAACCCTGAAAAAGGAGCGCGCAGTTGAAGGTTTCCGGCCCGCGTACGTCCAGCGATCCCGTCAACAGGGCCCGCGCGCCCATCTGCCGCACCGCTTGGACCGCCGCCTGCAATTCCGGTTCCTCCCGCCAGCCGGTGCCCGCCAGACTTTCCGGCCACACCAGCAAATCGACGGGGCCCCCGCCGACCAGCGCCAGTTCGCTCCACTTTTTCAATTCCTGCGCCACCCGGGCAACCTTCGCCGCGCGCCACGGATCCTGCGGAACCGAGGGCTGGATCGCGGCATACCGCAGCGTGACGACCGACTCAGGCAAAGGTCGCAGCAAAGTCCGTGCCCCGTAGACCATGGTCAGGCCGACCACGAGTACCCCGGCGGTAAAATCCCAACGCGGCCGCCACTTTTGGGATCCCCGGATCTCCAACTCAAACCGCCTTGCCGTGAGCGCCAGGGTCAGTCCGGCGAATGCCACCACCCAAGACACCAGTAAGACCCCACCCAGATCCGCCACCTGCGCAATCAACAGGAGGTCTCCTTGCGAAACCCCGAGCGCGTTCCATCCGAATCCCGTAAGGACCACTCCCCGCAACCATTCGGTCAAAATCCATGCCGATGCCCCCAGACAAGCATGGCGAATATTTCCCCAGCTGGTCATCCGGTCCGGGTCGCGGCCGGCCAAGCGCACCCACAGCACCAACCATAGTGCCGGATAAATTGCCAGATACGCGCTCAACACCGCCCAACCGGAAATCGTCACGGTCTGCAGCCAGCTCAGGCTCGTTAAGAAATGGCTGAAGCCGAAAAACCACCCCAAAAGGAAGGCCTCGCGAATGTCCGGTTGCTGTCTTTGTCCGTAGTAAGCGAGCGGGATCAGGCCGATCCAGGCGGCCACCGGCTGGAAGAAGGGAGCGTACCCCAGCGTCAGGATCAGGCCGCTCCCGCCGGCGCAAAGCCAACCGGTGATGGGGATCCCCAGAATCTGCCGTACGCGGGACATCTCTCTTTTTCCTCCCCGCGGTGAATCGAGTCAACGCCGACCGGCTTGTTTCCCGGCGGCTCCTGCCCTTACCTCGATGGGTGATTCCGGGACATGCCCGCGAGGCTTTGTGGAAATTTTTCCTGATTTGGGCGGGGATCGGTTTGGTCACGGTCGCCTTTCGCCTCACCCCGGCGTGGGCCGAGTCGCTTCCTCTGCCAGGTTGGTGCACGGCCTTCGTCGCCTGCTGCCTGCGGAACGGCGACTTCGTCTCGATGCTCTTGGCCTGCTGCCACGTCTACTTTTCCGCCGTCCACCGGCTCGGCCTGCGGAAGGCGAGAATTTCCGCCGCCATCATCCTGGTGGCTTCCGGGATTCTGGAAACGGTGGGCACGCTTACCGGCATTCCCTTCGGCAGCTACACCTACACCGATGCCTTCGGCCCGCGGATCGGCGGCGTTTTGCCATGGGCGATTCCGCTGGCGTGGTTCGTGGTGGTGGCTGGTGCCAACCTGACGCTCAGCCAATACTGGCAGGGCGCCTCCCGCGCCCCTCTGGCGATTGCCACCGGGGCTTTCGCCCTTTTTTTTGACTTTTTGATGGAACCCTTCGCCTACGCGATTCGCGGCTACTGGATCTGGGCGGGCAACTATGTCCCACCCCAGAACTACTTCTCCTGGTTTATTTTCAGCGCCCTGATGGCGTGGATCACTCCCATCCATGCCAAACCCTCTTCCAAACCTGATCCCCGCCCCGCCATCACTCTCGCCATCATTCTCGGCTTGTTTATCGCCGGCCGCGTTTCCCACGGGATCTGATCAGATTCGGCCCCCGGCCCGGCGGATCACCACCCGCAGCCCCCGGAAAGTTTTTTGCCCCCACGAAAGGGCGTGGCGCCGGGAAAAAACGTCGTAACCGGATTGCTCAATCGGATCCAGAATTCCCGCGTAAAGTTCACGCATCAACCAGGTCGCCAGCCGCGGTCCTCCCGCGGCCAAGTGCCCGATTCCCGGCTCGGACCTCCGGTACTGCTCCCGCGCCCTCTCGACCTGGAATTTCATGAACTCTTTCCATCTTCCCGAGGACCGCCCTTGCCCAAGGGCCTCCCGGTCCACCCCGTACTCGCGGCACTCGTCCGCCGGCAGGTAAATCCGCCCGGCCGCCGCGTCCTCCGCCACGTCCCGCAGAATGTTCGTCAATTGCATCCCCCGCCCGAGGTCCAGCGCCCTGGGCTCGGCCGCCTCGTCCTCCAGCCCGAACACCCGCATCATCATCAATCCCACCGTGCCCGCCACCCGGTAGCAGTAGAGATCCAATTCCGGCCAGGACGTCAGGTCCACCGGCCCGGCGTCACCGGCCACACCCACGGCCAGATCCTCAAACCATTGCCGGCGGATGTTTTTCCGGTCTGCCGTCTCCCGAAACGCCGGCATCCATTCCTCCCCCGCCTGGTCCCCGCCGGCCCCATAGGCGCGCTCCAAAATCTGCCCGGCCACTTCGGGACGGACCTGCTCCCCCCGGGCCGCCGCCCGGTCGACCGCATCGTCGATTGAGCGGCAGCAGGCATAGACCGCATACGCATCCCGCTGGAGGGACGGCCCGAGCACATGCGAGGCAAAATAAAAAGTGCGCGCGTGTTCGCGGGTGATCGCACGGGCCGCCGCTTGGGCGCGGGCCAGATCGCTCGGCAAAACCGAAGACAACGGACTAGGCGGCGCGCACGGATTGGCGGACCCAACCCAAGGCCTGGGAGAACGACGCCTGCTCGGCCGGGGCCAGGCGGGACCGCCCGAGCTGGGCCGAGGCCTCCTCAAAGAGCGCCTGACACCGTTCCTGCATCGCCGCGATCGCCCCCGATTTTCGGATCAGATCCTGCACCTTGGAGATGTTGGAATCGTTGCGGGTGGGATTTTGCAGGCACATCTGGAGGAACGACCGGTCTACGTCGTTCAGCCGCTCGTAAGCTTCGCGGACCAGTAGCGTTTTTTTTCCTTCCAGCAGATCCGTGGGCAGAAGCTGGTCTTGGCTGTCGAAGTGGGAAAACTCCAGCAGGTCGTTCTGGATCTGAAAAGCCAGGCCGAGCGGCTCCATCACCGCCGCCAGGTCCTCCTGCGTCTGCGCCGGGGCCCCGGCGAGGATCGCCCCCAGCACACAGGGCGCCTCAAAGGTGTAGCGGGTGGTTTTGAGGAGATAGGTTCGCTCGATTTCCTCGGAAGTGACCCGGCCAATGTCGCGGGCACCCAGCAGGATGTCGAAAATTTCCCCCACCCCGGTGTCGGTGATGTAGGCCAAAAGTTTGCGGAGGGCCGCGCTTCTGTGCGGTTCCTCGAAATCCGCGGTCTGCAGGGTCTCCACCGCTAGCGCGAACAGCAGATCCCCCACCACCACCGCCACACCCTGCCCGGTACGCTCCGCATTGCTCAACCGCCCCAGCCGCTGCTCGACCAGCTTGTGGAAGGTCGGCAGGCCCCGCCGCTTTTCCGAGCGGTCGATTAAGTCGTCATGGACCAGCACAAACGCGTGCAGCAGTTCCAGGGAAAGTGCCCCGGCCAAGACGGCCGGATCCGCGATCGTCTTCGGCCCCCCCAGGGCCCGGTAGGTCAGCGCAAAGAGCAGCGGCCGGATTCGTTTTCCCTTGCGCCCGACAAACTCGCACAGATCGAAATAAATCGGCTCAAACAGGTCTCCATACTCATAGCGCTCCTTTTGGCGGTGAAAAAAGGCTTGGATCTCCTTCTCCAGCAGGGAGGGCAACATCTCGATTTCACGGCGTTGGACGGATTCCATACAGCCTTATCGGGATCCCCCACCCGCTCGCCAACGGCAAAACCGGGAGTTATTCATATCGAATACTCGCTCCCCCTCGGCCGCTCCGCCTTGGGAATGATCTTCAACGCCGCATGCTCCGCAAACACCAGGTGCTCTGGCGGCACACTTTTGGTGAGGAAGACCCCGCCCCCCACCGTGCTGCCCCGGCCCACCACCGTCTCCCCTCCCAAAATCGTCGCCCCGGGATAAATCGTCACGCGATCCTCAATCGTGGGGTGTCGTTTCCGGCCGCGCAGGCTCTCCGCCCCGCTGACCGAGCGCGCCCCGAGCGTCACGCCGTGATAAATGCGCACTTCCCGGCCGATTTCCGTGGTCTCCCCGATGACAATGCCGGTGCCGTGATCGATGAAAAAGGACGGCCCCAGGTTGGCCCCCGGATGAATGTCAATGCCCGTCCGGCTGTGGGCCCACTCCGTCATCATCCGGGGGAGCAGCGGGGTGCCCAACAGGTAAAGCTCATGGGCCATCCTCTGCACCGCAATCGCCTCGATGCCCGGATAGGCCAGCAAGATCTCCTCCACGTTGCGCGCCGCCGGATCCCCTCCAAGCACCGCCTCCACGTCGGTTTTTAAAAGCGCCCGCACCGCCGGGACGCGGGAAAGAAAGGCGCGGACCTTCGCCTGGGCCGACTCCCCGCCTCCGCCCTTGGGTGCGCTTTTAGCCATCTCTTTTTCCAGGGCTTTTTCCACGCCTCCCAAAAGCTCGGTGATCGCCGGCCCCAACTCGCGCCCCTCCAGATGATCCCCGTCATAAAAACCGGGAAAGAGCAGATGAAGCAGATCCTCCGTGATCGAGGATACCGCCGCCTTCGAGGGCAGTTGCGCTGCTCCCAGGTGGTTGATCGCCCCCAACTCGGCGTAGGAACGAATGTACTCTCCGGTCAATGGGTGATGAGGGTTCAAGCGAAACACCCTAGAGAACCGGTTCCCCGGGGGCAATCGCCTGACCATGCCGTTTTTGTTGGGCGAAAGGCCCCGCCGATGGCTCAATCGGAGGATGAAACCTCTCGTGTTTCAGCCCGATGCCCTGCCACCGGCTCTTCCCGGAAAAAAAAGGTACGGGGTGTTGGGTTCACCGATCGCCCATTCTCTTTCCCCCGCCATGCAGGAGGCCGGTTTTGCCGCCTTGGGCATCCCCGCGGAATACCTGCGCGTCGAAATTCCGCCGGGCGGCTTGGCCGAGGCTCTGCCCCGCCTCCTCGCGGCCGGTTTCCAGGGATGGAATTGCACTCTTCCACACAAGGAGGCGATGTTTGGACTCTGCCCGGAAACGGACGCGACAGCCCGGGCATCCGCAACCGTCAACACCGTGGTGGTTTTGCCAAGCGGCCGGCGCGGCCACAGCACGGACGGCGACGGCTGGGAAGACCACATCGCGGAGGCTTGGCAGCTGGAACTTGCCCGCCAGCGCGTCCTGCTGCTCGGTTGCGGAGGCGTGGGCCGAACCCTGGCGTTTCACCTCACCCGGCGCGGCTGCCGCCATCTGCGGTTGGCCAACCGTACGTCATCCAAGGCAACCCAACTCGCCGAAAAACTCACCTCAAAACAATGCCCCGTGGTGGCCGTCCCTTGGGACCCGTTGGAAATTTCCCGGGCCCTGCAGGCCTCCGACTTGCTCATTCAGGCCACTCCCCTGGGCTTGGCGACCGGCGATCCCCTGCCGGTCTCCGCCACCGAACTGCACCCCGGTTTGCGCATCTACGACACCGTCTATCACCGGGATTTCACTCCGCTGATTCGCGCCGCCCGCGCCCGGCACCTTCCCGCTTTGGATGGCTTGGGCATGCTCCTGCACCAAGGGGCCAGGGCTCTCACCCTTTGGACCGAACGACCGGCCCCGCTCGCGGAAATGCGGACCGCCCTCGCCCAAGCCGCCGGCCGATCCATATGAATCCTTGGGCAGAGGGAATGGCCGTCTTTGGTTTTGGGGCCTGTGTGGGCTCCTTTCTCAACGTCTGCATCTTGCGTTGGCCGCTGGGACTTTCCATCATTCGGCCGGCCTCCCGCTGCCCCGCTTGCGGGCTGAAAATTCCCGGACCCCTTAATCTTCCCGTGGTCGGATACTTTTTCCTCCGGGGCCGGGCCCGTTGCTGCGGCGCCCATCTCGACCCTCGCTACCCGGTCACGGAGGGCCTGACCGCACTGCTTTTCACCGCTCTCTGGTTTCTCTATCCATCACAACTTTTTCTGGTCTATGCGGTTCTGGCGAGCGGCCTGATCGTCGCTTCGGGGATCGATTTCGATCACCTGGTCATCCCGGATGGCCTCACTCTGGGCGGCGTGGTGGCGGGAATTTCGCTCAGCTATCTGCTGCCGGAACTTCAGGATCGCGCCGACCCCACCGATGCCATGATCCGCTCCGCTCTCTCTGCCGCCATCGGGGGCGGAATTTTATACGGCTTGGCCAAAACCGCGTCGTGGTTGCTGCAAAAAGAAGCCATGGGGACCGGGGATGCCAAATTGCTCGCCGCTCTCGGCGCCTTCCTGGGGTGGAATTCCCTTCCTTGGATTCTTGCCCTTTCTTCCCTCCTTGGCACTACCGTGGGCGTCGCCATGCTTTTTCAGCGAAAACAAAAACTCGGCGTCAAAATTCCCTACGGCCCCTATCTGGCCTTGGCCGCCCTTCTGTGGCTCCTCGGAGGTAAATCCCTCCTTTCAAAATATCTTTTCAATAACTCCCCTCTTGCCGCTCTCGGGTCCTGATCGTTAGCTCTTTGCACTCCTCCAATTTTACACAGATTTACCCCCAAAACTCCTGACTCGGCGTCGACAAGCGGAAATCCCTCCTTCTGTATATAGGGGATGCGGAGGAACTGTCACTCAACATCTTGGGTTAGGCTGGTGCTTCTTTTCCATGTCCTCTACCTGCCGGCCTTTGCCTCGCCGCCCCCTCGAGTCGCCCTTCAGGAAGATGGTTCCTTGGTAGTTTCTGATTCGCAAGGGTCGATCGGCGACTTCGTGAAACAGGGCACCCCCCGGCAATCCATCAACCTCGGCGGACAGAACTGCAACGTCAGCTACGGCTTCAATTCTGCCGGAAAAAAAACCATCCTCATCAGCGTTCCGACCGCTGCCACCAGCCCTGCCGTATTCGATTTGGGAGATAACCGCGTCACC
>VHDM01000024.1 GCA_016876055.1 Verrucomicrobiota bacterium | reverse complement strand
GTGTCGGGGAGGCCATGGGGATCGGCCGCACCTTCCGCGAGTCGTTCATGAAGGCTCTCCGCTCCCTCGACCTCAAGGGTCTCGAGGGCCGCCTCGACCTCGGCTCCCGCACCCCACCCGTTCCCGAGAACCATCTCACCAACCAACTTCGCACGCCCCATCCTGCCCGGCTCTGGTATCTCAGCCACGCCTTCAATCAAGGCTGGACCGTAGAAAAGATTCACCAAATCACCGCCATCGACCCTTGGTTTCTCGACAATCTCCGCGAAATCACCGAGATCGCCCGAAAGGTTGAAAAGGAATCCTGGCTGGGAAACCCCGCCTCCCTTCCTCTTCTCCGCGAAGCCCGGTTGGCCGGACTGGCCGATCTTGACCTCGCTCGCCTCCTGCCCGGACCCGACACCGAGATAGCCGTTCGCGCGAGAGCCGCCCGCGCCTGGCGGGAAAAACAAAAGCTCCTGCCCACCTACCGACTCGTCGATACCTGCGCCGCGGAGTTTGAGGCCTACACACCCTACTACTACTCCACCTACGACGCGGACGACGACGAATCCCGCCCGACCAAAAAACCCAAGATCCTCATCCTCGGCGGCGGCCCTAACCGGATCGGCCAAGGCATCGAGTTCGACTACTGCTGCGTCCACGCCAGCTTCGCCCTCCGCGAGGACGGCTTCGAAAGCATCATGATCAACTCCAACCCCGAAACCGTCTCCACCGATTACGACACCTCGGACAAACTCTTCTTCGAACCCCTCACCGCCGAGGACGTCATCCATATTTATCGGGCAGAAAACAAGGACGACCTCGTCCGGGGCATCATCCTCCAATTCGGCGGCCAAACTCCTTTGAACCTGGCCTCAGAACTCCAGGCCGCCGGGCTCCGCATTCTCGGCACCCCCGTGGAGGCCATCGAACGAGCGGAAGACCGCAAACTCTTTTCTACCCTCCTTGACAAGTTGGGCCTCCGCCAACCACCCAACGGCACCGCCAACAACCCGGACGAAGCGGTCGCGATCGCCAAAAAGATCGGTTTCCCGCTGCTGCTCCGACCCTCCTTCGTTCTCGGCGGTCGCGCCATGCGCATCGTCTACTCGGAGGACGAAGTCCGCAACTACATGCAGGAATGCACCGAGGTGGCGCCCGGCCGTCCCGTCCTGCTCGACCGATTTCTCGAGGACGCCACCGAGGTGGACGTCGACTGCGTGGCCGACGGCAAAGACGCCGTCATCGGCGCCGTCATGGAGCACATCGAGCAAGCCGGTGTCCACTCCGGTGATAGTGCCTGTGTTATCCCCAGCCACTCCCTTCCCCCCAAGGTCATCGATGAGATCCGCTCCGCCACCCTTGCCCTCGCCCGCGAGCTGGGCGTCCGTGGCCTGATGAACATCCAGTTCGCTGTCCAGAAAGGCACCGTCTACGTCCTGGAGGTCAATCCCCGTGCCTCCCGCACGGTCCCCTTCGTCAGTAAGGCCATCGGAAAACCCTTGGCCAAAATCGCCGCCCGGGTGATGTCCGGAAAATCCCTGCGGGAACTTGGCTTCACCTCGGAGATCGTTCCCTCCCACTTCTCCGTCAAAGAGGCCGTCTTCCCCTTTGCCCGTTTCCCCGGCACCGACATCCTGCTCGGCCCCGAGATGAAATCGACCGGCGAGGTCATGGGCATCGGCAAGTCCTTCGGCCTCGCTTACGCCAAAAGCCAGATGGCCGCCCAGCCGGCCCTGCCGATGACCGGCACCATCTTCTTAAGCGTGCGCGACAGCGACAAAACCGCCGCCGTCCGCCTAGGCAAGGGGCTCCACGAGCTCGGCTTCCGGATCGTCTCCAGCAAAGGCACCGCTCGCCAGTTGGCCGATGCCGGCGTTCCCGTCACCCCCCTGCTCAAACTCTCCGAAGGCCGTCCCAACGTGGTCGATCTCATGAAAAACCGTGAGATCACTCTGGTCATCAACACTCCGGCTGGGGCCGTGGCCCGCCAGGAGGAGGTGCAGATCCGCACCTGCGCCCTCTCCCAGCGCATCCCCGTCATGACCACCATCGCCGCCGCGGAAGCCAGCCTCGAAGGCATCCGCTCCCTCCGCCAACACGGCCTCTCCGTCTGCGCCCTGCAGGATTATCACAGTTGAAAATTTGTTCTTACGTCCTTTTGTTCACATGACTCATTAAGGTTAGCGAAAACGACTTGGCGCATGATTCGGAATTTAATTTTCGACTGGTCCGGCACCCTCGTGGACGACCTCACCCCCGTCCTGGAGGCCACCAACCGCGTTTTCACCGCCCACGGCAAGCCTCCCTTCGACCGCCAAACCTTCCGGGAAAAGTTCTATCTGCCCTACGAGGGCTTCTACAAGGAACACATCCCGCACGCCCCTCTTCGTGAACTGGAGGAAGTCTTTCGCGAGGTTTTCCGGGAACTACACCACTCTGTTTCCCTCCTGCCCGGAGCCCGTGAGATTCTTGAATACTGCCACTCCCGCGAACTGCCCGTCTTTCTTCTCAGCACCGTTCATCAGGCCGATTTTGAGGATCAATCCCGCCGCCTGGGCGTGAACCACTTTTTTCGTGAGGCCTATGCCGGGGTTCCCGACAAGCGGGATGCCATCCATGGCATTCTCAAGGACCATAACCTCCGGCCGGAAGAGACCCTCTTTGTCGGGGACATGGAGCACGACATCGCCACCGCCCGCCACGGCGGCATCCGCTCCTGCGCGGTCCTCACCGGCTACGACTCTCTCGCCAAACTGCAGAAATCTCTGCCCGATCACATCGCACCGGATATGTTTGCCGTTACTGAGATTCTCAAGCGCCACACCGTTCCAGAACCCCTGCCGCCGATTCCCACGGTTGGCGCCCTCATTGTCGGCCCCGACAAAAAGCTTCTCATGCTTCACACCCTCAAGTGGTCCGGCCTTTGGGGCATCCCTGGCGGAAAGATCAAACCTGGGGAACCGGCGGAAAAGGCCCTAAAACGTGAAATCTTGGAGGAAACCGGGCTCAAGATCACCGGCATCGAATTCGCCCTGGCCCAGGACTGCATCCGCTCCAAGGAGTTCTACAAACCCGCCCACTTTGTCCTCCTCAACTACCTCGCCAAAACCACCCAGAAAAAGGTCACCCTCAACCCCGAAGCCGACGACTTCCGCTGGTGCACCCTCCAGGAGTGCTACCAGCTCAAGCTTAACACCCCCACCCGCATCCTCCTCGACTGGTATAAATCCCGGTAGGGCGGGTTGTCCCTAACCCGCCTCATTCACACTTCATCGCCGGAAGACCACTTCAACTTAAACTTAATCTTAAACTGAAACCGCCTCCTACCTTCCACCTTTCACCTGCCCCCAACTCCCACTTTCTTTTTGCAAAGACTTTTGGATGATCAATCAATGAGCTGGCAATCTTTCCCCTACAAGATCGACGCCCAAGCCGGCCAAACCCTCTACTTCTGCTCCTGCGGCCAGACCAAGAACCCGCCTTACTGCGATGGCTCCCATAAGGGGTCCGGCAAGTCGCCCCGCGCCGTAAAGGTGGAGAAAGACGGCCCCATCTGGGCCTGCGCCTGCGGCAAATCCAAGAACCTCCCCTTCTGCGACGGCAGCCACAAAGGCTGATGGTCTCCTCCTGAATTTCCTAAATTCTCTTCAGCGGTTCGTTCCACCCCCCTTGGCGCTGCTTCCACAGGCGAAATCAGCGCGTTCCCATCCCGACCCCCTGCACCGTCTGAAACAACTTCCCTTCCGTCTTGATGGATGGCGCGATAATAATTTCCGTTTCCTGAAATTCCCGGATCGATTTTGCGCCCACATTTCCCATGCAGGTCACGATCGCCCCAACCAGATTCTGTGACCCGTCATCCAGCGTAGCCGGCCCAAAAAGAATCTGCCTTAAACTTCCCGTCACCCCCACCTTGATCCTCGTGCCCCGCGGCAAATTCGCATGCGGCGTGGCCATGCCCCAGTGATTTCCTTGGCCCGGTGCCTCCTCCGCCCTCGCAAAGGCGCTCCCAATCATCACCGCATCGGCTCCGCAGGCGAACGCCTTGCAGATGTCTCCCCCTTTGTTCATCCCACCGTCCGTGATGATGGGGACATAACGGCCGCTTTTCTTGTGATAAGCATCCCGCGCCGCTGCACAGTCCACCGTGGCGGTCACTTGCGGCACTCCCAAGCCCAAGACCCCACGGGTCGTGCAGGCGGCCCCGGGCCCCACCCCTACCAGCAGTCCCGAAATGCCCGCTTCCATCAATTCCAGACTGACCCCGTAGGTGACGGTGTTTCCCACCACCACCGGGATCTTCATCGATTTACAAAACTTGGCCAAGTCGAGCGTCTTGTACTCGGAAGCGATATGCCGGACGGTCGAGACGGTCGACTGGACCACAAAAATGTCCGCCCCCGCTTTTTGGGCGATGGCCCCGTACTTTTCCGCTTTCTGGGGGATCGAGGAAACCGCCGCCACGATGCCCGCCTTCTTCATCTCCTTCACCCGCTTCGCGATCAGCTCCTCCTTGATGGCGGGAATGTACATCTTCTGAATCAGGTGCGTGCTGGTCTCCTTATCCGCCTTGGCAATCTGCGAGAGCACGTCGGCCGGATTCTCATAGCGTGTCTGCACCCCTTCCAGGTTCAACACCGCCAACCCGCCCATCTTTCCCATCGCCACCGCAAACTTCACATCTACCACCCCGTCCATGGCCGAGGCTAGGATCGGCACCTTGAACGTGTGTTCTCCGATCGAAAAATCGGTGTCGACCTCGTTCGGATTGACCGTCACATCTCCGGGGACCAGGGCAATCTCGTCAAACCCGTAGGTGACGCGTGCTTTCCGATTCCTTCCAATCCACATGCCCATCGTTCAGCTCCTTTCAGCAGAAGGAGTGGCCACGGAATACCGGGCGCCGCAACGACGACAGCGCAAGGTGTGCCAGGCATGATCCCGCGGGTTGCACGCCCCGCAATGCGGGCAGGAAACCGTCTTCCGATGCTTGCGAGACAGACGCGCCGCTTGCCATCCGCCAAACATCCACAAAACAAAAACGATGCCAAGGAAAAGGCAAAGATAGCCCAGAAGAAGTTGTGAAGGAGTCAGGTTCATGGCGCACCGACCCCCGGGGACTCCACCGCCCATAAAACCCGCACCCGCCCCCACTGGATGGGCAAACCTGGGGTGGGTTCAAAACGCCACGCCCGGAGCAGGCTGGTGGCTTCCCGATCCACCCCCGGATCTCCGGTGGTCCCCTCCAAAAACACCAACCGCACCGCCCCGTCCTCGTCGACCCCGATCCGGGCGGTGGTCGGCTCCAGCGCACTGGCCGTTTTCATCGCGGGAAGCTCCAGAGCCACCGTCGCCTTCCGCTTCCGCAAATCCCCGCTGATTTCAAACCAAGTCGACACCACCGGCCGGCCTTTAGGCGGACCGGTTCTTCGCGACAGCCCGCTCCGGTTCCGCCCAAGTGACTCCTCGGCACGCACCGCCAGCGGAGCGTCCGCGCCCACTTGGTCGATCCGGTATGGCATCCCCTTGACCGGGGATTGGGCCGCCCACGGGCTTTCCTGCCACGGCAACACCACGCCTTCCGCCAACCGCGGCGGGGGGTTCTGGGGATACACAATGGCCGAAGGCTCGAAAATCTGGGCATACCCACCCGGCCATTCCGCCTCGGCGACCAGCACCACCTGGCCGGGGCTCGGAGGCGGGATGGGGGCGAACTCCCCCGGATCCCGAAACAACGAAAAAGCCACTGCATGGGCACTGAAGGAGAGGACCAGGAATCCAGCCAAACGACGGCCAGACCGCGTTTTCAGTCCCGGCAGGGTCAGTTTCATTGGGCAAGAACGTCGGATTTTGAGGCCAGCACCGCGGACAACCCATTCTGCACAACCACATCCAGCAGCTGGGTCACCACCCCGTGCCGCAGGTCGCGATCTGCCCGGATCACCACCGCCGCCCGCGGCTCCGCCCTGGCGATCCGCGCCAACTCGCCCCGCAACTTGGCCAGATCGGTCACCCGGTCGTTGAAAAAGATCTGCGGCTTCAGCCCGGCCGTGGCGGTAATCACATACCGCGTGTCGCTGACGCCGCCTTTCGACAGCCCCGGCGAGGGCGGATCCACCACAATGCCCGGCTGAAACACAAAACTGGAGGTGAGGAGAAAAAAAATCAACAGGAGCAGAATCACGTCTACCAGCGGGGCCACGTCGAGCGGCCCCCGGAGGACCTGGGCACTGGTCCGCACTTTCATGCCGTTCGTTTTTCCGCCCGGGGCTCCGTCGTCACCGGCGTCACCACCGTCGTTGACCGCCCTCGCCCGCCCTCCTTGAGAATCTGAATCATCTCAATCCCCGCACGCTCCATGTCCTGCACCGCCGCGTTCATGCGTGAGACCAAAAAGTTGTAGGCCACGTAGACGGGAATGGCCACCACCAGCCCGGCGGCCGTCGTCAAAAGGGCCTCCCAGATGCCTCCAGCCAACTCCCCCACCGGCACTGTCCCACGGGCTTGGTTGACCGTTTGAAACACCTGGATCATGCCCGTCACCGTTCCCAGAAGCCCCAGCAACGGGGCGATGTACCCAACGGTGGCCAACACCGCCAGGTTCTTTTCAAGCCTGGGCACCTGCAACTGCGCCACTTCCTGGAGCGCCTCCCGCAAGTCCGCCAAGGACAGTTCCCGCTTCAGCAGCGCGGCTTGTACCACCCGCACCGCCGGGCCATGGGCCTCATCACAACGTTCCAGCGCCTCGGCGTAGCGCTTCTCCTTCACCAGCGCATTCACACCGTCGAGAAATGGATCCAAAGGCACGCCCATTCTCCGGTACTCAAAAATTCTCTCCAGAAAGACCGCCACCGCCACGATGCTGGTCCCGAGAATGACCCACATAATGGGCCCGCCCAACCGCAGGAGTTCAAACAGGGTCGAAGGCATCTTTCCTTTTAACTCCTCCCCGGCCGGGACGCGACCCTGTCGGCGATCTCTCCCGCCATCGCCGTCGTCCCCACGCTTTTTTCTCCCGGCGCCGCAATATCACCGGTTCGCCAGCCCTCCCGGATCGCCCCGGCCACCGCCGCCCGGATGGAATCCGCCGCCGCCCGGTGTCCAAAACTGATCTCCAGCATCATGGCCAAGGAAAGGATCTGGGCGATCGGGTTGGCCGTGCCCTTGCCCGCGATGTCCGGCGCTGATCCTCCCGCTGGTTCATACAAACCAAAACTCCCCTGCCCCAACGAAGCGCTCGGCAACATCCCCAGCGAGCCGGTCACAGCCGCCGCCTCGTCGCTTAAAATATCCCCGAAAAGATTCTCACAAAGCAGCACATCGAAACGCCCAGGATCGCGCACCAATTGCATCGCCGCATGATCCACATACATAAAATCCAGGGTGATGGCCGGATGCCGGGCCGCAATCGCCTTTACCGTTTTTCTCCAAAGCAGGCTGGTTTCCAAAACGTTTGCCTTGTCCACCAACGTGACTCTTTTTTTTCTTCCAGCCGCCGCCCGGAAAGCCACCTCGGTGATCCGCTCAATTTCGTGGGTTTCATAAACCATCGTGTCCACCGCGCGCTCGCCGGCACCCTTCTTCACCGTCTCCTTGGGTTGACCGAAATAAAGCCCGCCCGTCAGTTCCCGCACCACCAGCACATCAAAACCGCCCGCCACCCGATCCGCCCGGAGGGGCGAACCGCCGGCCAGTTCGGGATACAAAACCGCCGGCCTCAGATTGGCATAAAGACCGAAGATCTTCCGTAATGGCAGCAAAGCTGCCCGCTCCGGCTGCTCGTTGGGCGGCAACGACTCCCATTTCGGCCCGCCGACACTTCCGAAAAGCACCGCCGTGGAGGATTTGCACAACTCCACCGTCTCGGCCGGGAGCGCTTTTCCTTGGGCATCGATCGCCGCCCCGCCCACCAACCCCTGCTTCCACTCGATTTTGAACCCGTGGGTGTTTTGGATGGCCTCGGCCACCGTGAGGGTCGCATCCATCACTTCCGGGCCGATCCCGTCCCCGGATAAGACTGCCACCCTGCCCTTCACCTCTGCCATCCATCATTCCTAAATCGTTGACCTCGGCGACTCAAGCATTCGACACCCCCTCATCCCCTTTCTATCTTCCTGCAATGGCCCTCTCCCCGGCTGAATTGCGCTTCTACTCCGCCTTGGCCGACTATCTTGATGCTGTCGGCCAAGGTAGGGCGGGATCTCCGCATCCCGCCTGGACTGAAAAACTCAAGCTCTCCATGCAGACCCTCGACACGCTTGAATCCGAACTGGCTCCCCAAATCGATTCCCGCCTCCGCCATTTTCTGGAATCGAAAAGTTACCGAAAGGCCCACGACTATCTGTCAGCACTTTCCTCGGCGGGACTGGCCAACCCACCAGCCTCCCGCCAAGCTTGTTCCCAGTGAGCGCCGAAGCACGCTACTACTACGTTGACGCCCAGAATCAGGCCGCCGGCCCGATCGCCATGGTCGGCCTGCTCGCTCTCCAGGCCGCCGGCACCGTGACCGACGCCACCCTAGTCGTTCCCGAAGGCGGCACTGAATGGGTCGCCCTCGCCACTCTTAAGCCCACCGCCACCCCACCCGCAACGGCACCAGCTTCCACTCCCCGGCCCACCGCTAGCCCCAGCGCTCCTCACACCTCCGCCCCCGTCGCCAGCGGGGGTCACGGCGAAGGAGGATCCTCTTTAGCGGAGCCCCGCTGGGCCTCTGAGCTCACCCAAAAAATCGATCAGCTGACCGCTTCCATGGGCAGATTGATCGTAGCGATGGAAAAATCCCGCTCGGCCGCCACGATGGTGGCCACTCCGGCCACGGCCGCTCTTCATGCGGAAAAAATTAATCTCAACGCGGCTCCCAAAAGCGGTATCGCCGCCCAAAACCCTGCACCCGCTCCTACCGCTCTGCCCCGCCCCACCCCTCTCCCTGCCGGCGTCCCCGTCGCCAACCCAAAACCCATTGCCCCCCCCGGCGCCACTCCGCGTCCCGGCATCACCACGCCCCTTTCCCCCCTCGCGGTCCCTGCCAACGCCCAAAAATCTGCCCTGCCCCTCCCCGCCCTCGGTGCCGCGCCGGGCCCCGCCCCCGCGCCCGCTAAAGGCAATATTTTCTCCAAATTTCTTAAGAAATAACTTGGCTGCCCGAAACCATCCGGCAGGGCAGCCCCTGCCCAGGAGCCGCCCCGCCGCGTTGTCCTTCAGCCTTTCTTCGTCTCTT
The DNA here is from genome assembly GCA_016876055.1 of Verrucomicrobiota bacterium. Lineage (GTDB taxonomy): Bacteria > Verrucomicrobiota > Verrucomicrobiia > Methylacidiphilales > Verrucolacustridaceae > Verrucolacustris. Next base: position 6,426 of record VHDM01000024.1, on the reverse strand, counting down.
GGGCTTCCTTCTTGGCTTTCCGTGCCGCCTTGGCCGCCTGTCGTTCTTCAGGACCAAGCCGACCATCACCGTCCTTGTCGAACTTGGCGACCATTTCCTTTCGTTTTGTCTCCAGCTCGGATCGCCGCGCCACCTTCTCAGCTTCGCTCAACTTGCCGTCACCATCCTGGTCGTATTTCCCCTGCAGGCGCTGGAAGGCGTCCTTGCGGGCCGCCTCCTTGGCCGCGGTCTCCTGGACATCCAGTTTGCCGTCCTGGTTGACGTCAAACCGCTTTTCCCAACGATTCAACTTCCCTTCGCTCTGGGCCTCTTCAGCCAGCAGGCGGGGGCTCAGGTTCCATAACGCAATGGCGAGCAGACCCAAGGTCACCCCGCCCCGGTAATTGATGCTATTTGTCCTCATATAGGATTAGACCTCGGAAAACGGACTTGGATGCGGTCCATTTTATTTTTTTTCTAAAAACTTTCCTCCATGACCACCGCCTAAAGGACTAGACCGCTTTTCCGTGTTCCTCCTGCCTGATCTTGATCCAAATCCTAAACGAATCCGTTTTTCTCTCCTGCTCAACGACTTAAAGATTGCTTCTTTGGCCATAGCAAGGCTCCTGCTCTTCGCCCTCCACTTCTTGATCAACTTTACCGGCAACCGACTCCTCGTGTACTTCCCCCCTTTGCCCGCCTGATGCGACCTCACCCTCCTTGCCAAGTCATTCGTCCACCCTGTGTAATACGACCCATCCCCGCACTCCAACACATACACCCAGCAGGTTTGGCGGTCGGATGCCTTTTCCCGCTTTTCGCATTCCGCTTCCCGAATTTTCTTCATCCTAATCCTCCCGCCTAATCCAATTTCCCCTCCCCTGCTTGATTTTCGCTCGTCTCCGCTTCCCCTCCGCCATTTCTTTCTTCGTCACCCGACTCCTCTTTGCTTTACGACTCCTCTCCTTCGACCTTTCCGCCTCGGCCCGATGCCTTGCCCTCCGCTCTCGCCACGCCAACGCTTCGATCATTCTCTCCCTCGCCCGCAATCGATTCGCCTCCCTTGTCCGTGCCTCCTGCGCCACCACCCGGATCCCCGTCGGCTCATGCCGCAACACCACCCTCGTCTCCACCTTCTGCACATTCTGCCCGCCCCGCCCTCCCGCGCGCGAAAACTCCTCCACCAAATCCCGCTCGTCGATTCGCACTTTAAAAATTCTCCATGACGAAAGACCCCATAGCGTAACACCCTCCTAACAACCTGCAGCCTGTGACCCGTAGCCTTTCACTCAGGTAAACGTAGCCTACAACAAAAACAGTCCATCTACTTCTTCTTCCATTTCCCGTCGTCTGCCTGCACCCATTCCCCCGGAAAACTTCCTTCCCGCGCCCTTTCCGCAAATTCCTGTGCGTACTCCGCCACCGACTTCCCTTCCACCTCCGCCTTCTCCTGAAACAACTTTTCCCGCGCCGCATTCTCCTTGGCCACAACCGACTTGGCATAATCCGCATACGTCGGATCTTTTGGCACTTCCTTCAACACCAGCAATCCATCCCTTCCCTCGCCCGCCTTTCGGTCGTTCTTCAGCTCCTGCACCTGGTGCGACAACATCCGCCGCTCCTCCGCCGCACTCAGAGGCGACTTCTCCCCCTTCGCCGAAATCCCCCCCTTATTCTCCACATCCACCTTCATCTTCACGTCCACCTGCAGCGGCTCCGGCGTACTCAAATTCACCTGCGCGCAACCCGCCAACGCCACTGCCAACCCCGCGCTTAGCAAGCTCTTCATCTGCACTACCCTAGACCTTGCGACAGGAACTCTCAATCTTCGGCACGGTTGGTGGGCGCCCCTGACCCTACCGGATTCTCCTCTTCCTCATTCCCCTCATCCTCATCCTAATCCTAATCTAAATGGATGCCCTCCCGCCGCGCTACCCTCTTCGCCTGCGTACTCCTCACTGTGATCGCTGTGCTCATTCCTTCCCTCCCCCTCCGTGCTCTGCTTCTCCTCACCGGCGGTGCCACCTCCATCTCCTCCGCCCGCTGGCGCGACTTCGCCCTCCTCGAAGTCCGCGACATCCGCCACCGCGACTCTCTCCGCATCCAAGCCCTCACTCTCCTCCTCTCCCCCAAAATCCTGCTCGGCCGCATCCCCGAGGTCCGACTCTACGAGGCCCGCGGCTGGCTCAGCCGCCTCTCCACCCCCACCTCCGGCCGCTTTCCCCTCCCGCTCACCATCGAGAAACTCTTCATCACCAGCTCCACCCTCGTCATCGATAACCTCGGCCCCGGCCTCCCCGTCGCCCCCCTCCGCCTCGGCGACCCCACCCCCCTTCTCTTCACCCAAGTCCGCCTCGGCGCCCGCTCCCCCGGCGACGCCGCCGACGAGCTCCAGTCTGCTTCCACGGAAAATCTCGTCTTTTACTCTCCCTCCGACCCCCTCGCTCCCGTCCTCTCTTTCGGCCAGATCGACGTCGCCTTCACCTGGGACGGCCTCACCCGCAACCGGCTCGAACTGCTCCGCCTCACCCGCCCTACCGTCTACCTCGGCGACGACCTCTTCGCCTTCGCCCGGCGTATCGATACCGCCGACGAGGCCGTCCCCGCCGCCGCCCGACCCGAGCCCTTTCAGATTGCCGAATTCGTGGTCACCGACGGCCGCCTCGCCCTCTCCCTTTACGGCCAACCTGTCGTCCAGCTCCCCGTCCGCTTCGCTGCCGCCCGCGAAAACCTCGTCCTCCGCGACTTCAGCGAGCTCCAGCTCGCCACCACCTTCACCATCCCCCCGTCCGATCTCGACTACCCCGCCCAGAACCTCTCCGTCCGTGGCCTCCGCGGCAATCTCTACTTCAACCTCGGCCAGCAGCCCGACGGTGACCGCGCCGAAAACGTCGTCCCCACCGTCTTCGCCGACTCCCTCACCTGGAAAAAACTCACCGTCGAGAAACTCTCCCTCTCCGTCACCGTCAACGCCGATGGCCTCTTCGGCCGCGCCAACGCCTTCCTCGGCGGCGGCTCCCTCGATGGCGGGGTCTCCCTCTTCTTTCAAAATGATCTCCCCTGGTCCGCCTGGGCCTCCGTCTCCGGGATGGAAAGCGCCGTCGTCACCGATGCCCTCACGCCCGACCAGTTCCGCCTCAGCTCCCTCGTCGACGCCCTCGCCGTCGTCTCCGCCCAGGGCCCAAACATCCGCGGAGGCTGGGGCCACCTCACCTTCAAGGACGGGGGCCGTCTCCGCATCCCCTCCGTCGCCAAACTCGCCGACCGCATTCCCCAGGACTGGGACTGGATCAAGAAAGGCTCCGCCCAGGCCGCCCTCTCCGTGCTGGAGGACTACTCCTTCGACCAGGGCGAAATCCGCCTCACCTACCTCCCCCCCCAGGGGCGCCTTAAACTCAACCTCCGCGGCCCCCAAGGCCTCCGCGACATCGACATCGAACTCCGGTAATTCCCGCCTCGGTAGGGCTGAGCATCCTGCTCAGCCGATTGTCTTCCTTCAAACCCCAAACCTCATCCTAATCCTCATCCTCATCTTAATCTTAATCTTAATCTTAATCCTAATCCTCATCCCCCCGCGCGGAACGCGCGGTTAACGCGTTTGTTTTCGTTTCTTACTTTTCGCTCGGTAGGGGCGCCCAGACCCGAGTCCGCGAGGGCTGGTCGCCCGATTGTTACTTCAAATCTCAAGCCCCCCCATCTTCCATCTGCGATCTCCCATCTCCGAAACCAACTTCATCTTCATCTTCATCTTAATCTCTTAATTTGCATTCACGTTCACGAAACTAAAGGTACGGACGCCTTGCCAAGCCGTCCGGTTCCAGCCCCAAGCCTCCCTACCAGCCTACAGCCGGTAGCCCCTAGCCTCCCCTAATCTTAATCCTAATCCTAAACCGCGCGCGTAGCGCGCTTCCGCCGCCTACGAACTTCTGCGATTCCAATCAGGAAGATCAGTGCCACCGCGGCGGAATAAACCCAGCCGAGGAACTGGGCCCGCAGTCGCAAAAGGCCAAGCGGTCCGTCACGCAGACCGGCAAGGTCTACTTGCGATTCTGATGCCGTGCGCCACTAATTTTTTAGCGAACTTTGGGTGGATGGCCTAGGCAGGGGCGTGCTGGTGGCGAAGGGGGTTCCAAAATCAGGGTACCCATGGTCTGACCAGTGAAACGCCTGCATGCGGGGGGAGCGATGGTCAATGCTCTCGTTGGGCAAGCCCGGTTCGTATTGCATGTCGCGGGCATGATAGAGGATGTAGGACTCCGCGCCGTCCGGGGATGGAAAAAAGCTGCAGTGTCCCGTGCCGTAGACTCCGACCTCCGCCGATTGGCGAAAAACGGGCTGCGCAGCCTTTCGCCAATTTTCAGGCTGAAGCGGGTCGGCATCGCGGGAACAGGTTAATAAGCCAAGGGCATAGTGCGGGGTCCAGCATCCGCTGGCGGAGTAGGCGATATGAATCAAGGACCCGTCTGGACTTTTCAGCGGTTGGGGCCCTTCGTTGACAAAGATAGGGTACCGGGGGGAGCGGCCATGTTCAGGCGGTGTTTCCCACTTTCGCTCCCATGCAAAGGTAGGCTTGGAAATCAAAACCCTTGCCGAACCGAGCTTCCAGGGGGTTTCCATCTTGGCAATGTAAATACATTGGGTCTCTTCATGCTGACGCCGGCTTTGCCATCCCGACCACACCATGTAAAGGGCCCCAGCATTCTCGAACACGGAGGCATCAATGGCCCAGTTGTTATCGGGATCCGTGCGGACTCTGCCTTTGAGGATAAAAGAGCCCTGCATGGGGTCGTCATGCTCATTTTCCAGCACATGGATCTGATGGTTGTCGGTGTCCCCATCGTCCGCGGTGAAATAGACGTACCACTTTCCTTGGATATGGTGAATCTCCGGTGCCCAGATATGTTTGGCATACTGGGGCTGGTCGGGTACCCAGATGGTCTTGCGGGCTGCCGATGTTAGGGCGGTTAGGTCTGGCGTTTGCCAGAGATCAATGCGGTCCTGAAGCGTGTGCATGTAGAAGTAGGTATTCCGATGCCAAAGCGCCCACGGATCTGGGCCCAGTTCAAGCAGCGGATTATGATAAGTGCCGTTTTTCATCAAAGGACTGTGTTCACCGAAGGTGCGATCAAGAAGAATGCCTCACGTTGAAGAAACTATCCGGCGAACCAAGGTGTTAGAAATATGGAAAAGTGGGCTTACCGGGCTCGCATCAGCCCATGGCCAGCGCTCACTTTTTCAATCCAAGGTAAGTGCGGTGCATCGTCTCAATGTCGGCGGCGGACAAAGGGGCGGTGTCGAGGCGAACTGCGGCAATCGATCCGGTGAAGGGACCATTTTTGCCGCCCCGAATCGTTCCGACGGAGAAGGGTTGGTTCGCCAACGAGGTGGCGTTCTGGCCGGTGGTGTCGGGAACCCTGGTTTCGGTCCGCACCAGACGGCTGTCCGCATAGACCGAAAGGGCGAAAGTGTCCTTGCCTTGGCGAGCCACCACGAAGGTGACAACGTGCCAGGCATCATTATTCAGGGCCCCGGCAGAAATACCCACATCGCTGGGCAGTCCGGCACCGGCCGCGACCGCGCCTTGGCTGGTCCCGTCATTCCAGATACCGATCCCGAAATCCCCACTGTGAAGGCCGCCTACTTCAAAGCCCAGGATACCTTTAAACTCATGGAAGGCGTTGAGGTCGGTCGATGCCCCGGCGGGGGGTGTTTTGCTGCGGAAAACGACAGTAATGGAAAATTCCGAGATCCCCGCCCAAGGGCGGTCCGTCTGTTCAAGCGGGGTGGTTAGAAAATCTTTTCCGCTGAAGACCGCTGTCTTGACGGCAACCCCGTCCAGGGTGTCCTCCCCGAGAAAGGGCGCAGAACCCTGGTAGGTGTCGTAAAAAAGCGTCTGACCTCCTGTGCGCGACACCCAACTGCTGTTGGCACCCGCCCAGTCCGCGGCAAACCACTCAATGACAGTTCCGGCCTGCAGGGGGACAGCCAAAACGGAAAAAACAAAGAGATAAATAGGGATAAACTTAAATAATCCCAGACCCCATGAGGGTCGCCTAACGCTCGTCATTGAAATTTATACTGCCCGCCGACGCCGGATAACCAATAAAGAAAGCGCCCCAATTCCCATTAGCAGGGAGGTGGAAGGCTCCGGAATCACCCCAAGATAATCACTATGCAGACTGCTGATTTGCGATGCTGTCAGTGCCCCATCATCAAAACGCAGGGCCGCCACCTCGCCCACAAACTTTTCCGCAGAGGCTGATCCGCGAATGGCCCCAAGCGAAAACGATGCGTCTGCCAGGACTCCCAAGGCTCCATATTGCAGAAGGGAAGTACCCGCCTGGTTACCATCCACGTACACGGTTTGGCTAAAAAACCCGCCAGTTTCGTTTTTCAAAACCATGGTAAGGGTATGCCAGTTGTTATCGTTGATATTTCCCGCCGATA
>VHDM01000023.1 GCA_016876055.1 Verrucomicrobiota bacterium | reverse complement strand
GAAGCTTCGAACCCAAGTCCCGGTGAATGTCGGCCGTAACTATAACGGTCCTAAGGTAGCGAAATTCCTTGTCGGGTAAGTTCCGACCTGCACGAATCGTGTAACGAGTGGGCCGCTGTCTCGAAGAGGCGCTCGGCGAAGTTGTAGTGGCGGTGAAGATGCCGCCTACCCGCAGTAGGACGGAAAGACCCCGTGCACCTTTACTGTAAGCTGTCGCTGGATTTTCGTTCGGAATACTTAGCGTAAGTGGGAGACGTTGATCCTTGGGTTTCGGCCTAAGGGGAGTCGCCAATGAAACACCACCTTTTCTTCATGAAGATTCTAACCCTTGCCCGTGATCCGGGCGGGGGACCACGGCAGCGGGTCAGTTTGACTGGGGCGGTTTCCTCCTAAAGAGTAACGGAGGAGTGCTATGGTTCCCTCAGCATGGTTGGCAATCATGCGTCGAGCGTATGGGTAGATGGGAGCCTGACTGCGAGACCTACAAGTCGAGCAGGGACGAAAGTCGGCCCAAGTGATCCGGTGGTTGAATGTGGAATCGCCATCGCTCATCGGACAAAAGGTACGCCGGGGATAACAGGCTGATCGCGCCCAAGAGTTCATATCGACGGCGCGGTTTGGCACCTCGATGTCGGCTCATCGCATCCTGGGGCTGGAGAAGGTCCCAAGGGTCCGGCTGTTCGCCGGTTAAAGCGGTACGCGAGCTGGGTTCAGAACGTCGTGAGACAGTTCGGTCCTTATCCACTGTGGGCGCAGGAAATGTGACGGGTTCATTCCCTAGTACGAGAGGACCGGGAATGACGCACCTCTGGTGTTCCGGTTGTCGCGTCCGCGGCAGCGCCGGGTAGCTATGTGCGGAAGGGATAAGCGCTGAAAGCATCTAAGCGCCAAGCCCATCCGAAGATGACATTTCCCCATTAGGGACGTGGTAGACCACCACGTTGATAGGTCGCAAGTGGAAGCACGGTAACGTGTTGAGCTGAGCGATACTAATTTCCCGATTGGCTTGATCTCAGGATTTTCCGCGATGCGATCCGGTTCCTTCATGGTTCCGGATCGCCGGCGGACAATTCACTGAGTTTTTTTGATTCGCAACGAGGCGCAAATGGAATTCTCTCCGATTCCGCCTCGACTTGAATGTGCTGAAACTTTTATCCCCTGCGCAGTTGCCAGGGAACCCCCGCGGGGTTCTTTGACAGAGACTGGCGGTCAGAAGACGTCCTTTTCCGGGAGGGAAACCCCCGAGCGGAACAGTGGTCTGGTGACCTGAGAGTCGTGGTCCCACCCGGTCCCATTCCGAACCCGGAAGTGAAACGCGACATCGCCGATGGTAGTGTGTCTCAAGGGCGCGCGAGAGTAGGTCGTTGCCAGAGTTGAACCGCCCCGTGGCGAAATTCGTCACGGGGCGGTTTTCTTTTTCAGGCACAAGGCTGGGCGACCGCAGACCGATCCGCGGGCACCTCCTTTCCCAAAATTGAGCGGAAAAGATTGGCCGAGTTTTGGCGGCCCAACCGGTGATCCCGATCGCCGCATTTGGAGCAACCCCCGAACGGGGAGACCTTCACGAGATTGCAAAGTGTTCACAGTCAGCATTTTTAAGAAAAAATAAGGGAAACTTATTTGGACTTCGGACGGATAACTAACCGTCAAGTCCGAATCGGGGTGCTTGGCTTGCCCTGCGATTTTCGCTCAATTGAAGGGCTACGATGATGTTGTTTCTTCCCTTTGCGGCCTCGGGTGGGCCTCCGGTTTCCCCTGCGGCCACCACATTTTTCCAGGTTGGCTTCCTGCCCGTCACCAGCAGCATGATTGCGGTCTGGGGCGTGGCGGCGGTGATTCTGGCGGTGCTGATGCTTGGAACCCGGCGGATGGCGTTGGTGCCGGGCGGTACCCAGAACCTCGTGGAGGCGACGGTGGAGGCAGTGCAGGGGATGGTGAGCGGCTTGCTCGACCCGAAAGTCGTCCGTTGGGCGTTTCCCCTGATCGCCACTTATTTTATTTTCATCCTCCTTTCCAACCTCGTCGACCTGCTACCCGGGGTGGGCAGCCTCGGGTATGGACACGGCAAGGAGGGAGGACTTCCCTTCGCGGTCGACCATGTCGAGCGGCCGCTGCTGCGTCCTCCCACGGCCGACGCCAACCTGACCGTGGCGATGGCGGCAATCTACTTTGTGATGAGCACGATTTGGGCGATCCGTTTCAACGGTCCGGTCGGGCTGGCGAAACACATTTTCGGCATGAAGGGAAACATCGGCGGCTTCCTGCTGATTCCCATGGCGATGATCTTTTTCGTTGTCGGGATTGTGGAGGTCATTTCCATTATGATTCGTCCGGTTTCCCTCTCCATGCGGTTGTACGGGAATATTTACGGGGGGGAAAATGTGCTCACCCTGATGTTGAAGATGCTGCCTGGGGGGATGGCCGCCGTGCCCTTCTATTTTCTTGAGCTGATTGTCTGTATCGTTCAGGCGATTGTGTTCACCATGCTTTGCGTAGCCTTCACGGCGACGCTTTGCTCGCACTCTGCGGAAGAGGGCGGGCATCACTAAACCCAAACCAAGGAGACATCCATGATGCTTGCAGAAGTCGGACAAATTACCTTCAACGGCATGCAGCTCGCCGCCGGCCTGGCGGGTCTGGGCGCAGCCATCGGCGTCGGCCTGATCGGCGGACGGGCGGCCGAAGCCGTGGGCCGCAACCCCGGGGCCTTCAATCCGGTGCTGATCATCAGCCTGCTGGGGATGGCGTTTGCCGAGGGTCTTGCGATTCTCGTCTACTTCGTCGTCAACAAATAGTCCCGGGGACGTCGAGCCGTGCTCGCCTCATCCCTTGCGGAAACCGGCGCCCAGCTGGCGGAACAGTTGGGCATCAGTTGGGCCAAGTTCTTCGCCCAGACGATCAACTTCCTGATCGTTTTGGCGGTGCTTTACAAATTCGCCTATCAACCGGTGCTCCGCATGCTCGCGGAGCGCAAGCGCCTCATTGAGGAGGGGCTCGCCGGGGCCGAGAAGGGGAGAAACGCCCTGCTCGAGGCCGAGGCGCAGCGCCGCAAGATCCTGTCCGAGGCCGAAGCCCGGGCGGAGAAGATGGTGACCGAGGCCCGCGCCGCCGCCGACGTGCAGGGAGCCCAGCGCCTGGCCGACGCGCAGTCCCAGGCCGAAAACCTTGTCCGCAAGGCCAAGGAATCGATGGAGCGGGAGAAGACCCAGCTCGAGGCGGAGATGCGCAAGGAACTCGGCCGCCTGGTGGCCCGGACCACCGAGAAGGTGGTCGGCCGCGTACTCACCCCGCAGGATGAAGAGCGCCTGCGGAAAGAGGCCGTGGAACAGGTCGCCCGCTAAGGAGCCGATGAAGATCAGCCGAGCCGCCCGCGCCGAGGCCAAATCCCTCTTCCGGCTTTGCCGGGGAGAGAAGGGTCTCGACGAGGAGCGCCTACGCAAAATCGTGAAGGTGGTCGCCAAGAACCGCCCCCGCGGTTATTTGCAGGTCCTCGGCCGGCTGGCGCAGCTGGCGAAACTGGAGATGGACCGGCGGACCCACGAGGTGGTGTCCGCCACGAAACTCGAGGACGGCGGAAAGTCCGTCTTCGGGCTCTTGGAGAAACATTTTGGCAAGCCCCTGGCACAAAAAGCCGAAGTTCGGCCGGACGTGCTGGGCGGGTTGCGAATCCGCGTGGGCAGCGATGTCTGGGACGCGACCATCCGCGGGCGCCTGGAGGCGCTCGCCCGGTCGGCCTAAGGCGCGGACAGCAAGGAGCAGAACATGAGTGGAATCGTCGCAGAAATTGAAGCCGAAATCGGCAAACTGAAATCCGAAGTCACCCAGAGCCACACCGGGCGTGTCCGGGAGATCGGCGACGGGGTGGCCAAGATCGAGGGCCTGACGGGGGTCGCCCTCAACGAGATGATTGAATTTCCCGGTGGCGTCACCGGACTGGCCCTCAATCTCGAGGAAACCGAGGTGGGCGCCATCATCATTGGTGACTTTTCCCACATCAAGGAAGGCCACGAGGTGAAGGCGACCGGCAAGCTCCTCCAGGTGCCGGTGGGCAAGGAGCTGCTCGGCCGGGTGGTCAACGCCCTGGGCGAACCGCTCGACGGCAAAGGCCCGCTCAAGGCCAAAGCCACTTATCCGGTGGAAAAGATCGCCCCGGGCATCATCAAGCGAAAGTCGGTCAGCCAGCCGCTCCAGTCCGGCATTCTCGCGATCGATGCGATGATCCCGATCGGACGCGGGCAGCGTGAGCTGATCATCGGTGACCGGGCGACGGGCAAAACCACGGTGGCGATCGACACCATCATCAATCAGGCCCGGATCAACCAGGCGGCGGAAAAGTCCGGGGCCAAGGACTTCCGTCCCGTCTATTCAATCTATGTCGCAGTGGGACAAAAGAATTCCAGCCTCGCCCGCACCCTCGCGGTGCTCGAGGAAACCGGCGCGCTGGCCTCCACCATCGTGGTGGCGGCGACGGCGTCCGATTCGGCCACAGCCCAGTATCTGGCCCCCTTTGCCGGGTGTGCGATCGGGGAATGGTTCATGGACAACGGGATGGATGCGCTGATCGTGTTCGACGATCTTTCCAAGCACGCGGTGGCCTACCGGCAAGTGTCGCTGGTGTTGCGCCGTCCTTCGGGCCGCGAGGCTTATCCGGGTGACGTTTTCTATCTTCATTCCCGCCTGCTGGAGCGGAGTGCGCGGTTGAATGAGCAGAGTGGGGCGGGCTCGCTGACGGCGTTGCCAATCATCGAGACCCAGGCCGGCGACGTCTCGGCCTACATCCCGACAAACGTGATTTCGATCACCGACGGGCAGATCTATCTGGAAACCGACCTGTTCTACCAAGGGGTGCGGCCGGCAATCAGTGTCGGTCTCTCCGTCTCCCGCGTGGGATCGGCGGCCCAGATCAAGGCGATCAAACAGGTGGCCGGTAAAATCAAGCTGGAGCTGGCGCAGTTCCGCGAGCTGGCGGCGTTTGCGCAGTTTGCGAGCGACCTGGACGCGGCGACCAAGGCCAAGCTGGATCGCGGCGCGCGGATCGTGGAGGTGTTCAAGCAGACCCAGTACAAACCGCTACCGATCGAGTTGCAGGTGGCGATCCTGTGGGCCGTGCAGAACGGCTATTTCGACACCGTGCCGGTGGACAAAGTGAAGGAGTTCCAGAACAAGCTCTCCGAGTACCTGACCACCCGGAAGGCCTCGCTGCTGGCGGGGATCCTTGAGAAGAAGGCGCTGGATGACGCGCTGACGAACGAGCTCAAGTCGGCCATCGGCGACTTTGCGGCCACCCACTCGAACCAATAACGGAGCCCCGGACGTCCGACCATGGCCAGCACCCGCGATATCCGCCGCCGGATCCGCTCGGTCAAAAACACCGCGCAGATCACCAAGGCGATGCAGATGGTGGCCGCCTCCAAGATGCGCCGGGCGCAGGAGGCCGCGCTGGCGGGGCGGCCGTATGCCGAAGCGTTGAACCGCGTGCTGGCCTCGTTGGCCCACCGGGTGGGTTCGGTGAGTCATCCGTTTCTGGAAAAGCGGGAGGTCCGCCGGCCGGGGGCGCTGATCATCAGCACGGATAAGGGGCTGTGCGGGGCGCTGAACACGAACCTGATGCGGGAGGTGACGCAGTTGCCCAAGGAAACGGTGTTCGTGACGATCGGGAAGAAGGGGAAGCAGTTCCTGGCGCGGACGGGGCGCGAGCTGTTGGCGGACTTTGAGATCAAGGACGATGCGTCCAGTTACCGGGTCCGGCAGGTGAGCCAGTTTCTGATCGAGCAGTTTTTGGAGCGGAAGATCGACAGTTTGTCGGTGCTGCACACGCGGTTCGTGAACACGCTGGTCCAAAAGCCGGAGAAGAACGACCTGCTGCCGATCGGCCGGCTGCAGAAACTGGAGGCGGGCACGGGGGAGAAGCGCGAGGAAGAGCTCAAGGGGGATGAAAGCCTGCAGTACCTTTACGAGCCCGACGCGGAGGGGGTGCTTTCGGCCCTGCTCCCGTCCTACCTCCATTTCCAGGTGTACCAGCTGGTGCTGGACGCCAAGGCCTCGGAGCATTCCGCGCGGATGGTGGCGATGAAAAGCGCCACGGACAACGCGAAGGGAATGATCAAGGACCTCACCCTGGAGTACAACAAGGTCCGGCAGAGCGGCATCACGACCGAGCTGCTGGAAATCGCCACGGCCCAAATGGCCATGGCCTGACGGAAGAAGGAGAACGCATCATGGCAACCCAGACCAAAAGCAACACCGGCACGATCGTGCAGGTCATCGGTCCCGTCGTGGACGTGGAATTCAGCGGGGACGCAAACATGCCCCCCCTCCTCACCGCCTTGGAGGTGGATTATGAAATCGGGGGGAAGAAGACGAGCGTGGTGCTCGAGGTGCAGCAGCACCTGGGCGATGATTGGGCCCGGGCGGTGGCGATGTCCTCGACGGAGGGGCTGAAGCGCGGGATGCCGGTGAAGGACACCGGGGCGCCGATCTCCGTTCCGGTCGGGGAGGGGGTCTTGGGGCGGGTGTTGAACGTGCTGGGCCATCCGGTGGACGAACGCGGTCCGGTCGAGGCGGTGAAGCGGTATCCGATCCACCGGCAGGCGCCGCCGCTGACTGAGCAGGACACGCAGGCGCGGGTGCTGGAGACCGGGATCAAGGTGATCGACCTGATCTGTCCCTTCACCAAAGGGGGCAAGGTGGGCGCGTTCGGCGGCGCCGGCGTCGGCAAGACCGTCGTGATCATGGAGTTGATCAACAATATCGCGAAGGCGCACGGCGGATTCTCCGTGTTTGCCGGAGTGGGGGAACGGACCCGAGAAGGAAACGATCTCTACCATGAGATGGCCGAGGCGGGGGTCATTAATTTGAAGGACATCGCCAAGTCGAAGGTGGCGCTGGTCTACGGCCAGATGAATGAACCGCCCGGGGCACGCATGCGGGTGGCCTTGAGCGGTCTGGCGATCGCGGAGTTTTTCCGCGACGAGAAAAACCAGGACGTGCTGCTGTTCATCGACAACATCTTCCGGTTCAGCCAAGCGGGTTCCGAGGTGTCGGCGTTGCTGGGGCGGACGCCGAGTGCGGTGGGTTATCAACCGACCTTGGCCGCCGAGATGGGCGATCTGCAGGAGCGGATCACCTCGACCAAGAAGGGGTCGATCACCTCCTTCCAGGCGGTGTATGTGCCGGCGGACGATTTGACCGATCCGGCTCCGGCGAACACGTTCGCGCATTTGGACTCCACGATCGTGCTGGAGCGCTCGATTGCCGAGTTGGGCATCTATCCTGCGGTGGATCCGCTGGCCTCGACCTCCAAGGCGTTGGCGCCGGAGATCGTGGGCCAGGAGCACTACGAGGTGGCGCGGGGAGTGCAGCGGGTGCTGCAGAAGTACAAGGACCTGCAGGACATCATCGCGATCCTGGGCATGGACGAGCTTTCCCCCGAGGACAAGCTGACCGTCTACCGGGCGCGCAAGATCCAGCGGTTTCTCAGCCAGCCTTTCCACGTGGCCGAGGTGTTCACCGGTACCAAGGGCGAGTACGTCCCCGTGAAGGACACGATCAAGGGCTTCAAGGAGATCCTGGAGGGCAAGCACGACGAAGTGCCTGAGGCGAACTTCTACATGAAGGGCGGCATCGCGGCCGTGGCCAAGAGCTAACGATCGGAGAAAAAGTAAAGTGGCCGGCAAACTGCGACTGGTGATCGTCACCCCGGAGGGCAAGACGTTCGACGACGACGTCGAACAGGTCGTCATGCCCGGGGTGGAGGGTCAGCTCGGAGTGTTGCCGGGTCACGTGCCTTTGCTGACGCAGATCATGCCCGGGGAATTGGATTTGAAGGCTGACACCAAGGGCGATGAACTGGCGGTGGGGGGCGGGTTTGCCGAGATCACCGGGAGTCGCGTGACGATCCTGACGGACATGGCGGTGAAACCCGAAGAGATCGATGAGCACGCAGTGGAAAAGGCGTTGGAGAACGCCAAGCAGGCCCTGATGGAGAAGAAGGCCGGACCGGAGGCGGAGGAGTTGATGGCGTTGATTCAGCGGTCGACCGCGCAGTTGCAACTCAAGCGGAAGCGGCGAGGCCAAGGCTGAGGTTTTTGGATTAGGATTAAGATTAGGCAAGCGATGAACCCTTCGCTTGAAGTGGAGAGGTAAGGGGACAGAATCGGAGCGTGCATACGGGTACATTCTTTCTTTCCCTGGCGGAGAAACTGGTCCGGCATCCGAAGCGGATCGTGTTTCCGGAGGGGACGAACCCGCAGGTGGTCCGGGCAGCGGCGCGGTATGCCCATTTACGGCTGGGACCGGTGGTGTTGCTGGGAAAGCCGGACCTGGTCAAGAAACAGGCCAAAATGCAGAAGGTCGACCTGGACCGGGTGATGGTGCTGGATCCGGTGCATGGGCAGGATCGGCAGCTCTTCATCGATCATTTCCGGACGCAGCCGGGCAACGAGAAGCTCAAGGTGCGGCTGATTGAAGACCGACTTTCCGACCCGATCCTCTACGCCACCCTGATGCTCCGGTTCAACCAAGTGGACGGGCTGGTGGCGGGGGTGGGGGCCTATTCGGGAAGTGTGTTGCGGCCCTTGATCAAAATGATCCCGCGGCTGCCGCAGTTTTCGCGTATTTCCAGCGCCACCATTCTGGAATGTCCCGACAAGACCATTGGCGACGGGGGGTTGCTGATTGCCGGGGACGCCGCGGTGGTGCCCACGCCCAAACCCGAGGAGTTGGCGGCCACGGCGGTGGGGCTGGCGGCTTTGAAGTTACAGCTGACCGGCCGCAGGGCGCGGGTGGCATTACTTTCCTACTCCACCAAAGGCAGCGCGGCCGTGAACGAAGAGACCAAGAAGGTGATTGAGGCAACGAAGAAGGCGCAGATATTGGCGGCCAAGATCGGGATCAAGGCGGACATTGATGGGGAGTTGCAGATTGATGCGGCCCTCAATCCAGCCAAGGCCAAGCTGAAAGCGGTGGGATCGGCGGTGGCGGGTCGGGCCGACTGCTTGGTGTTTCCCGATCTGAGTGCCGGAAACATTGCGATCAAATCGATCCAGCAGTTTGGGAATGTGCGGACCTACGGAAACATTCTGCTGGGGCTTCGGTTGCCGGCGGCGGAGATCAGCCGCGGGGCCGATGAGGAAGAGGTGCTGGGCGTGGCGGCGATTGTCGGGCTACTTGCCGTGGAGTACCGGAAACTTTATCCCGAGCCCAACGCGCCCGAATCCGTCAGAACCCAATAAGCACCATGGAATTAAACAAGGTCACGCCACGAATTTACGTGGCGGCCACGCGGCAGGATGACGGCAAGACCACGTGCTGTCTGGGCTTATATGCGGCGCTGGAGCGGAAGTTTCCCCGGATCGGTTACATCAAACCGGTGGGCCAGAGGTTCGTGGAGGTGGCGGGCAAGAAGGTGGACGAAGACTCGGTGTTGGTGAGCGACACCTATGATGTGAATTTGCCGATCGAGGCGATGTCGCCGATTGCGGTGGACCGGATGTTCACCCGCAACTACCTGAAGCAGGGAAACCTGCCCCAGATGCAGGAGACCATTGTCTCTGCCTTCAACCGGGTGGCGTGGGAGCATGACTTTGTGATCATCGAGGGGACAGGGCATGCGGGGGTGGGGAGCGTGATCGATCTCTCCAACGCGCAGGTGGCGCGACTGCTCGGCAGCAAGGCATTGATTGTGACCACGGGAGGGGTGGGCCGGCCGGTGGATGAGGTGAGCCTGAACCTTGCCTTGTTTGAGAAGCAGGGCGTGGAGGTGATTGGGGTGGTGCTGAACAAGGTGTTGCCCTCAAAAATCGAAGCGCTGCGGCCTTGGGCGGAGAGGGCCTTTGCCAAAATGAAGCTGCCGATTCTTGGAGTCATTCCGGACCTGGGTGAGTTGCGGCGCCCTATTCTCGGACAGTTGGCCAAAGAGTTGGGTGGGGAGTTTTTATCGGGGGAGGCTTTTAAGCGGCGGAGGGTACGTTCCATCGCGATTGGGGCGATGACGGCGGCGCGGATCAAGGATCAGCTGGGGGCGGGGAGTCTGCTGATCACTCCTGGAGATCGGGAAGACCTCTTGTTGGCCGTGTTGGAACACCAGCCCAACCGGACGAGCGATTCCAAAATGGCCGGTATCCTTTTGACCGATGGGCTGCGACCGCAAGCGGGGCTGATCCGGATGATGAATGACAAGGGGGTGCCGAGCGTGGCGGTGGCGGCGGACAGTTATTCCGTGACGGCTAAAATCGAGCGGATGACGGTGAAAACGGATCCGGGGGACGAGGAAAAGATCCGGGTGATCCAAAAAACGGTGGCTGATCACCTGGACGTATCCGGGATCCTCAAAAAAATTGGCGCGGAAAAAGCGCCCGCCCACCGCACCGCTTAGAGGCCGGCGGTGCCGGTGGCACCTTGCGGGGCGGCCGCGGGCTGGGGGGTGGGGAAGGGCATTTCCAAGGTGGCCCCCACGTAATGATGGAGAAAATCTTCCTGGACCCGATGGCGGGGAGTGCCTGCCGAGCGGGGAGGGCGGGTGGAGAGGCCGTCAGGGCCAAGAAAGCGCGCCTTGGTGTTGTCGGCCAGGTAAGTGGGCTGGATGTATTCAAGGATCTGGCGCCGGATTTCGGGATCAAGGATAGGAAAGACCACCTCCACGCGGCGATGGAGGTTACGAGGCATCAGGTCGGCGCTGCCAAGGTAGATCAGCGGGTCCCCGTCGTTCTGGAAGACGTAGATGCGGCTGTGTTCCAAGAAGCGGTCGACGATGCTGCGGACGCGGATGTTTTCGCTGAGGCCGGGCAGGCCCGGGCGGAGGCAACAGATGCCGCGGATGACCATGTCGATCGAGACACCTTCCTGGGAGGCGGCGTAGAGCGAATCGATGATCTGCTTGTCGACGAGGGAATTGACCTTGATAAAAATGCCGGCCCGCCGGCCGGCCCGGAGGTGGGCCCGTTCGCGGTTGATCATTTCGACCAGACGGGGGGCGAAGTTGAAAGGAGCCACCAGCAACTCGTCGAAGTGGGCGGTTTCCGACCTGCCGGTGAGGACATTAAAAAGAGCGGCGACCTCGGTGGTGAGAGAGGGGCGGGAGGTGAAGAGGCCGAGGTCGGTGTAGAGGCGGGCGGTGCGAGGGTGATAGTTGCCGGTGCCGAGATGAAGGTAGGAGCGAAGCTGACCTTCTTCGCGGCGAACGAGGAGCAGGGTTTTGCAGTGGGTTTTCAGGCCGACGAGTCCGTAGACGACGTGAATGCCGGCCTCCTCCATCCGCCTGGCCCACGCAATGTTGTTGGCCTCGTCGAAGCGGGCCTTGAGTTCGACCAGGACGGTGACCTGCTTTTCGTTGCGGGCGGCCTGAATGAGGGCGTTGATGACGGGGGAATCGCCGCTGGTGCGGTAGAGTGTCATCTTGATGGCGAGGACTTCGGGATCCTCGGCGGCGTTTTCCAAAAGGGTGACGATTGGGGTGAAGCTCTCGAAAGGGTGATGCAGAAGGATGTCCTTTTGGCGGATGGCAGCGAAATCGGCGGGGCCGCCGGGGAGCGAGGCGGGGAGGGCGGGGGTAAAGGCGGCATCCCGGAGCGCGGGATCGTTGCGGCCGGCCTCGGTGAGGGCAAAAAGCTGGGTGAGATTGACCGGGCCGGTGACGCGGTAGACGTCCTCCGGGCTGAGGTGAAGGTGACCAAGCAGATAGTTTTCAATCTCGACGGGGCAGTCCTCGGGGATTTCCAGGCGAACGGCGGCGCCCCGGTTCCGCTTTTGCAACTCCTCTTCGATGGTGAGGAGAAGGTTCTGGGCTTCTTCCTCGTCGATATAGAGCTCGCTGTTGCGGGTGATGCGGGTGGGCCAGGCCCCGTGGATTTTCATGCCGGGGAAGATTTCGCCAACGAAGTGGCGAACCAGATCGGACAAAAGAATAAATTCTTTGCGTCCAGATTGGGCGGTAGGGAGGGCGATGATCCGGGGAATGCCGCGGGGAACCTGGACGAAGGCGTGGCGGGTGGTTTCCTGGAGACCGGGTTTGGAGTAGAGCACCGCCAAGTTGACGGATTTATTCAGGAGCTGGGGGAAGGGGTGGCTGGGGTCAACGGCGAGCGGGGTGAGGATGGGGAGGATGTCTTTGCGGAAGGTGTCGCGGGTCCATTCCATCCGGACTTCATCCAATTCGGCGACCGAGCGGAGGAAGATGTTCTTTTCGGCCAAGGCGGGAAGGAGGGTGTTGTGCAGAAGATCGTACTGGTCCGTGACCATGCGCTGGGCCCGTTTCCGGATGGCGGCGAGGGTTTCCCCTGGGCGGAGACCATCCGGGCCATGGGCATCACTGCGGTTTTCCAGCAACTGTTTGAGGGCGGCGACGCGGATTTCGAAGAATTCGTCGAGGTTGGAGCTGACGATGGTCAGGAACTTCAACCTCTCCAGGAGGGGTTGGGTGGGGTCCTGGGCCTCCTCCAAAACGCGCTGGTTAAACTCGAGCCAGCTGAGTTCCCGGTTGAGGTAGTTGGACGGCATCAAGATACAATAACCCAAAAACGAGCAGAAATCGAGAACGGTTCGTTACAGTTGAAGTTTAAGTAATCGCCGAGCAGGGCTTGATCGATCTTGGAGTTTGTGCGATTTTGAGGCGTGCTAAAAGTCGTCAAAAAGTCGCCGAAAAGGGGAACCCTGACCTTAAGCGGGAAGGCTCTCCTGCTTCTCGACCGGATGCGTGGCGGGAACCCTAAATCCACCTTCGTCGAGAACCTGCTGAAAAAAGAGGCGGGGCTCCGCGAAAGATCAGCTTTTTACGAAGAGGCTAACCGCGCCTACACCTCCAAGGTTTGTGAGGAAACTTTGAGAATTCATGAGGAATTTCCCATTGATGAGGCTTGAGCTGTTTAGTTCCGTACGGGAAGGGGATTGTCCGAATCTGGTTTCACTACAAAACCCAAAACTTTCCGCCCTGCCGACAGTGCTAGTTTGCCCGCTGAGGGAGTCGGCTGCGGTCACACCCCTGCGGGTACGCTTTTCCCATGGAGACCGGCAATGGACGGCGGCCTGCGACCTCTTGCGTCCCATCCGCCGACAGGCCTTGCGCCCCATGGGACAACTCGACGAACAAACTTCGCGTGAGATTCTGAGGACGTTTTTGCGAATCCTGCCGGATTAAGGACCCCAGGAAGCGCGGAGGTCTTTGAGGAGCGCGTCGGCGGCGTCGACGCGGATGAGGCCGAGGCGGGGATATTCGAGGTCGAGAATCACGTAAATGGCCAAGGTGAAAGTGAGAACGAAAAGGAGGACGTGAAACCAACTACGGCGCGCGGCGGTGGACATTTGATAACCGGCCAGCATGGCCGCGATCAGGGACAGGACTCCCAGCATGACATAGACGATGCGAGGAGGATGAAACTGGGTGGCGGCCACGCGGGTGGTGGTGATATCGATCATGGCGTTGAGGGCGGGAATCAGTTGGATGGAGGCGTAGGCGGTGCCGGTCTTTTGGGCGGCGGCGACGGACTGTTCCCAGATGGTGCCTTGAAGTTGCTGGGAGCGATCGTACTCCGCCATGGCCGCCTTTACGTCCGGCAGCACAGCGTAGGTGTGGATGCGGGAGTCGAGATACTCCTTGAACATGTTGCGCAGGGCATCGCGATCCTCGGGGCGCAGGAGGTCGAGACGCAGGTAAGCGGTCCCGATGTGGTTGGTTTCCTCGACGATCAGGTCCCGGCGGTGGTCGAAGCGTTCGGCGGCTCCGAAGAAGGTGAAGCCGATGAGCAGCCCGAGCAGGGCGAGGATAGGGGCGTCAATCATTCCCACAAATTCCTTGATGGAGCCGCGACCGATCTTTTGGTGCCAGCGCCCCATCCGATAGCCGATCTCCATAGAAAGGAGCAGGGCGAGGGCAACGCCGAGGAAGACGGGGAAAGAAAGAAGGGAGGAGGCGTCGGGGGTAAAGAAGGTGACGGAAATCATTCGTGGAAAAATTAAGCTGAAGATTAAGTCGGTGGCGAGCGAGGAAGCCTAAGAAGTGGCAACCAGGTGGCCGCGGGAGAAGGAGACGAGGGATTGGTCGGAAGGCTCGTGCCATTGGACGGTGGGTTGGATCTCGGCCTTAAGATTGCGGCCGGCGAGAAGGGCGTGAAGGACGCCGACCCCGTCAAAGTAGAAGCCGTTGGAGTTGGAGGAGAGGTGTTGGAAAAACGCGGGGAGGGTTTCCGTGGAGGCGACGCTCCAAAGGTGTTTTTCCCAAGAGGCCACGAGGCGACGGACTTTTTCATCCGCTTCGAACGGGTGTTGGAAGCGAGGTCCAACGTGACAACCGTCGATGCTGGCGACCCAGGCGGTATCGGGGTCGTCGGCCCCCGGGAGGCTGGCGAGCGCCTTGGCAAAAACAGTTGCGGGATCAGACTCAGACGGGGGAACGCCCTTTTCCACAAAGTCCTGAAGACCGCTGCAGAGGATGGGAAGAATCGTAAAGGAGCGGTCGGGAAAGAAGAGATCGCGGAGGACCTGCAGCCAGACGACCACAAATTCAATGGAGTGCTCTCCCTGGAAGGCCTTGGCATCACGGACGAGCGGGAAAGGGCAGCGGGCGGCAAGGGCGTTGTGAAATGAGTGGTCGGGCTCTACTTCGCCGAGTGGGGTTTTGAACCCGGCGGGTAGGCAGGCGAACTCGTCGCGGGAGCGGTGGCCGACGCCGAGAATGATAATGCGAGAGGGAAACCAGCTCGCATCCCGCCACTGGGCGTACGTTTCGGCGTAGAGGCCGAGGTTCACCCGAAAATCGATATGGGGAACGATGGGGCAACGAAGCTCGCCATGGCGGATCTTGGCGGGACGGATTTTTTGGAGGGCAGCTCCGAAGTGTTCCCGCGCCTGGGCGGGATCGGCCGGATAACAGGCCCCGGCGCAGCGCGCGGTGAGCTGGGCGGGGGCGGAGGTCAGGCCTTCGGCAGGAGAGCCTCGACAGCTTTCCAGTCCACGAAGTTGAGGAACTCGTCGATGTAGGCGCCGCGGTTGGTGAGGAAGTCCGCGTAGTAGGCGTGCTCGTAGACGTCCAAGCCGAGGACAGGGGTCACGCCCCAGACAGGGTAGGTGTTTTGGGCATCCCCAATATAGTTGAAGAGCCTCTTGGTGCCGTGATCCAAGCCGGTCCAGGCCCAACCGCGGGCAGCGATGCCGGTGGCCTTGAGGTCCTTCTTGTAGTTGTCGAACGAACCGAAGTCTTTGTCGATCTGCTGGGCGATGCGGCCAGCGGGCTTGCCATCGCCGCCGAGAATCGAGAAGTAGAGCTCGTGGTTCTTCAGGCCGCCGATGGCGAAGGTGAAATCCACCTTGAGGGCGCGGACGGTGGAGTAAATCTGGTTGGCGATGGCGGGGTTGGCGGGATCAGGAACGCCGAGCTTCTCGAGTTCGGCGAGGATGCCGTTGCTCTTGTTGACGTAGCCGGTGTAGAGCTTGAGATGTTCCTCGTGGGTTTTGTCAGAAATTTTTCCGGTTTTCCCCTTCACTTTGGCGAGAAGGGCTTCCTGTTGATTCGGATAATTATGAGCCATAATGAATGACTATCGTTCAGAAGGTTTGCGGCGTCAATCTGCGTGGGGTGAGGAAAGAGGAAAGATCGCCAATGGGTGAGGCATGTCCGATCCCCGCGATCCAACGGTGTTGCTAGGTTTGGGCAACGGGGAAGACGATGCCGGGTGAGACGAAATTTTGGATTCAGGCATCCGGGATGCGCACGCCGACGGCAAATACTGGTCGTCCGCCATTAACGCGGGTCAGGTGGCCCTGAGTTCCCATATCCTCAAGGAGGAGGGCGACTTCCGTGCTCAGGGTGCGTTCCGTCTGGTCGCTGGCCGTGATGGTCCACGAACCGGACAGGATGAAGAACCACTGCCGGTAGGGTGTCGGGTGCCATGGCC
>VHDM01000022.1 GCA_016876055.1 Verrucomicrobiota bacterium | reverse complement strand
GGTCGGGCCGGTGGGTGCACCCCGTTCGCTCAGCTACTTTTGTAGACGGATCGTTAATTCAAGCTCCGGCGTATCCAACTCAAACTTTGCGTCGCTAAAATCCGCCGGGCCCATAAAGCCGGTGGCGTCGTTGGAAAAACCCCAGGGCTCCTCCGGCGCGCCCATGAAGCCAGTCTTCAGCTTTCCATCCCCGTCCAGATCCTGGAACATTTTAATGGCGTAGGTGCCATAGGGTACTGCCGGAAACGTCACCCTAACTTTATCCCCCTTCGCGTCCTCCACCCGGGACAGATACTTGGGCGTGTCAAAGGAGCCGGAATCAAAATCCTTGGCGCTCTTCTCGAGGGCCACCCGAACCTGTCCCTGTCCACTTAGCACACCCTCAATGACCACTTGAATGGTCCCGGATTTATTTTCCTGGGCGCTGGCCGTCGCACCCACGAGCAAAACCAAACCTAAACTTAGCCATCGATTCATTTGGATTCCTCCTGCTCTGCCGCGGCGGTGAAGCCGCCCCGAGCGTTAATAGTATTCAAAGCCACCGGCTGGCCGTATGTCTCGTTGAAAAGATCAAGGCTGTCGGGATGTTGGGCGATAAACCGCATCCACGCCACATGCACCGGAGAGCGGACAAAAGCCTGTAACGCCTGCCGATCCCGCCAGTAGCTCACTAAAATCAATTTCCGCAGGCTGCTGATGCCCGGGCACACCCCGCGGCATCCGTCCGCCCGCCTGGTCTCCCTCACAAAGGAGCCAATCTGAGTCCAGAGAAAGATAAATCCCCGTAGATTCTTCGCCCCCAAGCCCACGACCATGGTGCAGACCGGAGTCGAACCCAAATTGGGCTGAACAATCCGCAGCGCCATCAGCGGGCTGCCCGGTAACCAAAGAGCCGACGACGGCGGATCAGATTCGCCACCGGAGCGGGAACATTCCTTTCCCATCCCTTCTTTCCAGCCCGGATGTTACGGAGAATTTCTGAACTCGAACAGGGCGGCAGATCCTCGGCCGGCCCCGCCAGATCCACAATCCGCCTCGTCCGAACCAGATATGCGTAAATCTCCCGGACCGGTTCCGGAACGGTCAAGGTGTTGCCAGTCACAAACGCCCCATGGGTCGGATCGTAGCCAGGCTGCACCAGCAACTTCACCCCGGGCAGAAACAGCCGCCCCATTGCCTCCAGAATCCCCCCCGGCAGATCGCTGTAAAACTGCTCCTCCAGCATCTTCGCCAGCAGCGGCACTCCGATCACAAATCCCACACAACCTTTGGTCCGCTGGGTGATGTATTGGGCGAGTCGGTGGAACCGGAAGATGTTCGTCACCATCACCGTCCGTTTGAGCGCTCCCATGGAATCCACCCGGTCGAGAAAGTCCTCGATGCCGGCTTTCCGATTCCGCACCAGGTTCCGCATGGTGATCTCGCAGACCTCGACGATCTCGCGACCCTTGTTGTCCGGGTCGGCCCGAAAGACCGCCGAAGCCTTTTGCAGCATCCGCATGTGAAAATTCGTCAGCGGCCGGTAGTGCCCGCGGAGCAGAAGGACGGATTTGTCGTGAAATCTGTCTTCGGCCTCCAGATTTTCCCCCGTGGCGGCAAACAGGGCCGCCGGGGTCAGGTTGGAACGGACCAGTTTTAGGCTGGCCAACCGATTGTCGACCCGCGCAAAAACGGGGCCGCCGAAAGCCACCATGTCCACTTGCAACCGGCCGTAGCGGATCCCGTCCATCAGCCGGCTCAGGATCTCCTCAGGACTTTTCCAATGCACAAAGGCGGCATGCATGAGATTCACCCCGAGGGTGCCTAACGCTTCCATCTGTTCGGGATTGGTCGGATCCATCAGCCGGACGTGGAGGTGGATCTCGCCGGGGGCCCGGTTGGGTTCCGTCTGAAACCGGATGCCCAGCCAGCCTTTACCGTCGGCCGCATGCTTGTGACTCCGGGCCGTCACCGTGTCGGCGAAAACGAAAAAGCGGGTGTGGTCTCCACGTTCCGCTCCCAGCCGCTTGATGAGCAGTTGGTACTCGTAGTTCAGCATCTCCTCCAGCCGCTCCCGGGAAACAAACCTCCCCGACTTGCCGTAAATGGCGTTGCTGAAGGTCATGTCGTAGGCGGAGATACTTTTCGCAACCGTGCCCGCTGCCCCCCCCGCTTGAAAAAACCACCGGGCCACTTCCTGCCCCGCCCCGATTTCGGCAATGGTCCCGTAATGTCGGCCTGAAAAGTTAATGGCCTGGGCCTTCTCCAACGTGGAAAGGATTCGCGCCTCCTTTCTCATGAACGGCTCCGGCTCACCCACGGATTACCTCGGACGGAGAACCGCCAACGAAATTCTGCGGCTGGCCCGGCGTAATTTACGCCCACCCTTGGCCGTCGTTGGGTCTGAGCCGAAGAAATCCGCACCCCGTCATCCTCGATCCGGATCGGGCCGCAAACAAGATCGGTTCGATCCCACTCCATCCGGATTCCCAAGGCTACGGTTAAAACCCCCGGCCCGGCGGTCAGGCGAAAATCGCTCGGCGGCCACTTCCTTCGCCTTGCCATCAACGCCCGGCCCTCGATCGGTTCCACTCCCCGGATTAAGACCGCGGCGGGCACATCCTTTGGTGCCGTCACCACATTGAACATGCGGTGAATTCCGTAACAGAGGTAGATGTAGGCGGTTCCCGGTCTGCCAAACATCGATTCATTCCGGGGTGTTCTTCCCCGCCAGGCGTGGGAAGCCCGATCCTTGAGACCTCCGTACGCCTCCGCCTCCACGATCCTGGCCGCACACCCCCCTCGGCCTTGATCCACCCGCACGATTTTGCCGAGCAGATCGATGGCCACTTCGACCGGATTCTCCCGCTCATAAAAGGAGCGGGGCAAAATTTTCGCGAGACTCACCCCGCCCGCGGCCCGAACAGCGCCGTCCCGATCCGCACCAGCGTGGCCCCCTCCGCAATCGCCACTTTGAAATCATGGCTCATCCCCATGGAAAGCTCCGGCAAGCCGGCGCCGGAGGCCTGCTCCAACTGATTCCGGATTTCCCGCAGCCTGCGGAAAAAGGGCCGGGCTTCCTCGGGTTCCTCCCGGAACGGCGGGATCGCCATCAGTCCCCTTACTTCCAGCCGGCTCATGGCGTTGACGGCCTGGAAAAGTTGCTGGGCCTCCTCCGGCTTCGCCCCGCTTTTGGCGGCTTCCCCGCCCACGTTGATTTCCAAAAGAACGGCGAGGGTTTTTCCGGCGGCCTCCGCGCGCTTGTGCAGTTCGGCCGCCAGCTCGACCCGGTCCACCGACTCGACCACATCAAACCATTCCACCGCATCTCTCGCCTTGTTCGTCTGCAACCCCCCGATGAAGTGCCACTCCCCACCCGTGGGTAGATCGGGAATTTTCGCGCGGGCCTCTTGCACCCGGTTCTCACCAAAAAGACGGTGCCCGAGCCCCCAAAGGATACGCAGGCGCTCAGCTGAAACTTTTTTGCTCACGGCCAAGAGGCGCACGGTGTCGGGATTCCGCCCGGTTTTTTCCGCAGCTTCCCGGATCTCCGCACACAGGCGCGAGTAGTTTGGCTCCAGAGGGTCGCCCATGATTAGAAAGGCTTGCTTTGCATGGCCAATAAGAGTGCATAATACTCAACTCTCATGCAGGTGGAATCTTTTCGCGTGTTCCGGGATCTGGTGGAAACAAAATCCTTCAGCCGGTCCGCCTCGCTCAACGGCATCACGCAGTCTGCCGTCAGTCAGCAACTCCGGTCCATCGAACAGCGCCTTCGGGTCCCTCTTTTGGAACGCACCAGCAAACAATTTGCCCTCACCCGCGAAGGCCAGCTGCTCTATGAGGCCAGCCGGGAAATCATCGCCCATTACCAGCGCTTCACGCACCAGCTCGAGGAAATGCGCAACATCATTTCTGGCACGATCCGGCTCGCCGCCGTGCCCAGCGTGGGCATCCATGAGCTGCCCCCCTACATCAAGGAGTTTCTGAAGGCCTTCCCCCAAGTGAAGGTGCAGGTGGATTACCGCCGCTCCAACGAGGTTTACGAGTCGGTCGCCGATGGCGATGCCGATGTCGGTTTCGTGGCTTTTCCCGCGTCCCGGAAGGGACTCAAGGTGGAAACCTTCAAAAAAGATGCCCTGCATATTATCGCCGCCCCAGGCCACCCCCTGACGAAAAAAACCAACGTGGCCCTGGCGGACCTGGCGCAGTTCAAAATTCTATCCCTCGCCCCTGAAATGCCCACCCGCCAGGGCTTGGATAAAATCCTCGCCACCCGGGGCCTGAAAATTCAGCCCAAAATGGAATTCGACAATGTGGAGACGCTGAAAAGCGCTGTGGAAATCGATGCCGGTGTTGCCTTCCTGCCCAAATCCGTCGTCGCCAAGGAACTGTCCGCCGGCACCCTGGTGACCATTTCCCACGCGGGTGCTGAAATTGTTCGTCCTCTCGGGGTGGTTTCCCGGGCTTCGCGCGTGATCAGTCCGGCGGTGAAACGCTTTCTCAAGGCCCTCAAAAATCCCAAAAAGGGCGGGGATCTTTCCGAGGACGCGGCCGAATGAAACCCGTCCCCGCGCCGCCCAAACCCCCTGCGCAAGACCGCGCGCTCGAAAGCATGCGATCCCAAGGGCTCCGCCTTACCTCCCAACGGCGGGTGGTCGTGGAAATGGCTTTTGGCACCAAGGAACATTTTACCGCGGAAGCCCTCCTGGCCCGTTCCCGGCGCCGGGACGCGAAAGTCTCGCGGGCCACCGTCTACCGCACCCTCGCCTTTCTGGTGAAAGCCGGACTGATCCGCCAAATCGGCTTGGGCCAGCAGTCCCCCCAGTACGACCCCAACTTCGCCGACGCTCCGCGCCACGGTCACTTCGTCTGCGTGGATTGCCAGAAGGTCGTTGAATTTTACGACGCCTGCCTGGAGGTGCGCGAATCCATTGTCACCAAGGATCACGGCTTCAGCCCCAAGCGAATCAGTCTCCAGATCGAGGCCACCTGCGATACCCTCCGGGAAAAAGGCGCCTGTCCTCACCGGAACCCCTGACTCCTTTCCCTTGGCCATGGCTTCATTTTTTCGGTAGCGTTTTCTACCTTCATGAAAATTTCCTTGGAAAACGCCGGAGGATGCCGCCGCCGGGTCAAAGGCGAAATTCCGGCTGACCACGTCCGCCAAAAAGAGGCCCAGGTCACCCTTTCCTTTCAAAAATCCGCCCGCCTCCCTGGATTCCGTCCAGGCCGGGCCCCGCTCGACATGGTGCGGAAACGCTATGCCCCCGACATTCAGGCCGAATTGCGCGAGGTCCTCCTCCGCGAGGGTCTGCGAGCCGCGGTCGACAAGGAAAAGCTCCAATTGGTGGACGATCCTGCCGTGGAGGAGGCAAATTTCGCTCAAGACCTCAAATTCCGATTTATTCTACGGGTCGATATTGCCCCCGAATTCAAGCTGCCGGCCGCCAAAGGCCTGAAAATCCCTAAGAAATCTCCCGAGCCGGTGACGGACAAGGACGTGGCCGCCACGCTCAAGCAGCTGGCCGAGCCCATGGCCCACTTCCACACCCTCGAACCCCGCCCCGCCCAGGAAGGGGACTTCGCCGTAGTAGATTTTGAGGGCACCTGTGGTGGTAAGAAAATCTCCGAGATCGCCCCGCAGGCCGGCCAAGTGGCCGCCGCCAAAAAACTTTGGCTCTGGTTGAAGCCGGATTCTTTCCTGCCCGGCTTCTGCCAGGCCCTCTACGGCCTGAAGCCCGGGGAGACGAAGGAGGTTGAGGTCAAATTCCCCGCCGACTTTCCCCAAGCCCCCCTCCGCGGCCAGACCGCTCGCTATGCCGTGGCCCTGCACGAGCTCAAGGAGCGGCACTTACCGGAATGCAATGAATCCTTCTGCCAGGAGCACTACCGAATGTCTTTGGAAGAACTGAGAAAAAGGATTCAGGAGGATTTGGTCGCTTCCCGGGACTCGGCTCTCCGCGTGGAGGAATCCAAGGCGGTCACGGCCGCTCTCCTTGCCGCCGTAAAAATGGATGTCCCGGAACCCATGCTCGCGGAGGAGCGCCGGCGCCTGGTGGCCCGCCTCGTGGAGGAAAATCAGCGCCGGGGCGTCCCCCAGGAAGAACTTCTTAAACACAAGGACGAGATCCTCGCCGCCGCCGGCCGCAGCGCGGAGGAGAACGTCAAGTTGTCCTTTTTGCTCAGGAAAGTGGCTGAGACGGAAAATCTCCAAGTGGAGGAGCCGGAACTCCTGCACGAGGTGGCCCAGTTGGCCTCCCACAGCGGCCAGGATGTCCGCCTTTTTGCCAAGCGCCTGCAAAAATCGGGAGCTTTGCCCTCACTTGCTGACACCCTCTTGCGCAGAAAGACCGTCGATTTCCTTTTGCAACACGCGGTCCGCTCGTAAATTGTCGTCATGAACCCGAAACCCCGCGCGGACTACTACGTTCCCAGCGTCATTGAGCAGACCGGGCGCGGCGAGCGGGCCTACGACATTTATTCCCGGCTCCTCAAGGACCGGATCATTTTTATCGGTACCGCCATCGACGACAACATGGCCAACTCCATCATCGCCCAGCTGCTTTTTCTCCAAATGGAGGATCCCAAGAAGGACGTGAACATTTACGTCCACTCGCCGGGCGGTTATGTCACTGCCGGGCTCGCGATTTATGACACCATGCAATACATCAGCTGCGAGGTGGCGACCTATTGCATTGGCCAAGCCGCCAGTATGGGTGCTGTCCTGCTGGCCGCTGGCACCAAGGGCAAACGCTTTTGTCTCCCCAACGCCCGAATCATGATCCACCAGCCCCTCGGCGGCGCCCAAGGACAGGCCACGGACATCAGCATTCAGGCCCAGGAAATCCTCCGCGCCAAGAAGCGCCTCAACGAAATCCTGGCCCACCACACCGGCCAGAAATTCGAGACGGTTGAGAAGGATACCGATCGCGACCGCTTCATGTCGGCCGAGGACGCCAAAACCTACGGTCTGGTCGATCACGTGGTTTCCTTTAACAAGCCCACCCAATCCTCAAAATAAACCGGAGCCCCCGTGGCCCGCCCCACCCACCTCACCCTTTGCTCCTTCTGTGGAAAGAGCCACGCGGAGGTGAAGAAACTGATCGCCGGACCAGGCGTCTACATCTGTGACAACTGCATCACCCTTTGCACCAACATCCTGAACCGGGAGGTGGGGGAAGGACCAACCGGCAAAGGCCCGCTCAAGGCCCTGCCCAAACCGCGCGAAATTCGCGCTGAACTCGACCGACATGTCATCGGCCAGGAACGGGCCAAACGCACCCTCGCGGTGGCTGTCCATAACCACTACAAGCGCATCCGGGGCGACCACGCCGACACTCTCCCCACCGATCACGCCGATGTGGAATTGGAAAAAAGCAATATCCTGCTGATCGGCCCCACCGGCTGCGGCAAGACCCTCCTCGCCCGCACCCTCGCCCGGATTTTGGACGTCCCCTTCGCGATCGCCGATGCCACCTCCCTGACCGAAGCCGGCTACGTCGGGGAGGACGTGGAAACCATCATCCTCCGCCTTCTCCAAAACGCCGACTATGACGTCAAGCGGGCCGAGCTCGGCATCGTCTACATTGACGAAATTGATAAGATCGGCCGCAAGTCAGACAGCGCCTCCATCACCCGCGACGTCTCGGGCGAAGGCGTTCAACAAGGGCTACTTAAGATTCTTGAGGGTACCGTGTGCCACGTCCCTCCTCAGGGGGGCCGCAAACACCCCCAGCAGGAACACATCGCCATCAATACCCAAAACATCCTTTTCGTCTGCGGCGGAGGTTTTGTCGGCCTCGATGAGATTGTGCGCAAACGGCTCGGCGGCCGCTCCCTTGGATTTGGATCCGGCCCCGGCTCCGCACCGATGGTCGAAGAGGGGCCGTCATTACTTCGTCACACCGAACCGGAAGATCTTTTGAAATTTGGCATGATCCCGGAATTCATTGGCCGGCTCCCTGTCCTGGCCCACCTCCATCCGCTGACCGCCGAGGAGCTCATTGCCGTTCTGACCGACACCAAGAATTGCCTCACCAAGCAGTACGCCAAACTGTTCGGGATGGAAGGGGTGAAGCTGAACTTCACCCGCGATGCCCTGAAATGCCTGGCCGACAAGGCCATGAGGAAAGGGACCGGCGCCCGGGCGCTGCGCAGCCTGCTCGAAGGTATGATGCTCGACCTGATGTACGAAATCCCTTCTCGTGACGACGTGGAGGAGGTCCTGATCAACCGCCCGGTCGTGGAAGGTCAGCGCACTCCCATCATCAAACGTAAAGAATCCCGCAAAGCCGCCTGAAGATTTGCCCAGCCCCGGGCACGGGGCCCCGGGTCAGGCGATTTTCTTAAGCCCTTCGGCCAACCTGCCCCACAAATTTTCCATGCCCTTTTCCGTCTCATCCCCCATGTGGGAAACCCGGAACGTCTGGCCCTTCAGCTTTCCGTAACCCCCGTCAAAAATGGCGTGGTGGTTCTCCTTGAGCCACGCAATCCACTTGGCCACATCAACCCCACGGGTATTTTTCCCGCACGTCAGACTCAAAGACTCGTAACCCTTTTCCGGAAACACCTCAAACCCGTTCGCCTGCAACCACGCCCGACCCTGCTCGGCATTTTTCCGGTGCCGCGCATGCCGCTGGGCAACCCCCTCCTTTTCGATTTCCGCCAGCTTCACCTCCAAAGCGTACAGGTGGCTGATGGAGGGGGTACAGGGTGTCATGTTGCTCTCGGCCTGTTTCCGGAATTCCAGGAAATCGTAGTAAAAGCCACGATCCTTTACTTTTTCTGCCCGTTGATAAGCCCGCTCGCTTACCGCAAACAGCGCGGCCCCGGGGGGCAAGGCCAAAGCTTTTTGCGTTCCGCAAAGCATCACATCCAAACCAAGCTCATCAAAAGGAATCGGGAGAACACTGAAGGAGGAAACCGTGTCCACGATCAGCAACACATCGGGATACTTCGTGCGCACCAGTTTGGCGATGTCGGGCAGCGGGCTCAGCGACCCCGTGGAGGTTTCATGGTGAATTAGCGTCAGGGCGTCGTAACCGCCCTTGGCCAACTCCCGGTCGATCATCTCGGGCTTGATCGCCTGACCCCACTCCACCTGCACTTTGCCGGCCTCCTTACCGCATTTGCGCGCCACATCGAACCACTTGTCTGAAAAGGCTCCGTTCATGCAGACCAACACTTTCGCCTCCACCAGGTTCCGCAAAGCCGCCTCCATGACCGACCAGGCCGATCCGGTCCCCAGAAAGACCGGCTGACTGGTTTGAAAAAGCTTTCTCAGCCCGGGCTGGACCCGGGCGTAAAGATCCTGAAAGCCTTTCCCGCGATGCCCGATCATGGGCCCGGCGAAGGCCTTCCTCACGGAATCGGAGATTTCCACCGGCCCAGGGATAAACAGTTTGATCTGAGACACTCTTGGGGTAGATAGAGCATTCGTCCCTATGCGCAAACTTATCCTTACGGCGTTACTCCTGACGCCCGCCTGCTGGTTCGCCTCAGCCCAGATTGGCACGAAGGGATTCTCGGATGCCAGTGGCAGCATGCAGACCACCTCGGATGACGACGGCCATATCGAGCGGCCGCGTGCGGTTCGCCCTGAGGAACCGGTGGCCAAGGCCACCGCGGCGACCCCTGAAGACAAGGCTCCCCAGGCTCCGGCCACCTCTTCTGCCAATCTTCCCGCCCAAGCGCCCGGCCCGGCCGTCAGCGAAATCATTCAAAATGCCATCCGCCGGGATGAGGAGTTGCGTGACCTGCGGCAGGATTTCATCTACCAATTGCAAGTCACCACCGAACGCCTGGACGACGATAACCAGGTGATCCCGGACAAAACCAAGACCCTCTCCGCCAAGATCAAGCCGGGCAAGGACATCACGTTCTCAGCCGACTTCAGCGACGACGCCGACTCCAAATCCGACAAATCATCCGGCCAAACCAGGGTGGCGGGTGGCGGCCGCGGCCTGAGCCAGGCGCAACGCGATGACGACGACGATGAGGACAAGGACAAACAGGTCGAGGACGCCAAGAAAGTCAACGCCATGCTCGACATGGCCAAGATCGCACCTCGCTACACCTACCAGCGCTTAAAAGATGACACGATCCGTGATCGTCGCTGCTTTGTCATAAAATTCACACCCAAGAAGGACCAGCCCTTCTCTACCCGCGAGGAGAAGGTCATCAATAAGGTGGGTGGCACAATCTGGATCGACCAAAACGACTTCAGCATCATTCAGACCAAGGGGAAGCTAACCGAGGAAGTGGACGTGGCCTGGTTCCTCGCCACGATGAAGGGGCTCGACTTCAACTACCAGACGTCCGAACTGGGGATTGCCGACATCCCCGTTCCGGCCGGCTTCTCGATGAATTTTGATCTCAACATCATGGGCTATCGCATGGCTCAGCGGCAAAAAAACACTATGACCGACTATGTCAAATCCGATTCGGCCACGGCTCCTGCCGCATCCCCAACCCCTCCCGCTCCCTAGGGACGGGGCGGCCCACCACTCCAAAAAAATCCCGGGGCCTGAGCGAGGAAGCGGATGGGGCTTGGGAAGCTCCCCGGCGAAGCCCCGGCCATCAACCCTCCCCAAAATCGCCCGGAGGGGTTCAGTTCTCGAAAAAATCAAAAATCAGGGCATTTTGTTGGCATGAGGGGCTTGATTCTCTGGTTCTCCCTGGTCGGCATTGGGTGGTGCGAAAACCCACCGGCGGAACCAGCCCTTCCAACCCCAGACCCGGCGGGTCCACAGTGGGCCGATCAGGCAGTTTGGTATCAAATTTTCCCGGAGCGCTTCCGCAATGGGGACCCAAAGAATGATCCCACCGCCTCCTACATTGGCGCTCCCCAGTCGATCCACAACAAATGGCGAATCAGCCAGTGGACCCGGGAATGGTACGCCTTGGCGGACTGGGAACAGGATCTTTCTCCAAATGTGTATGACAACCTCCACTACCGGCGTTACGGCGGAGACTTTCAGGGGATCATGGACCGCCTCGATTATTTAAAGGATCTCGGTGTCACCGCCATCTATTGCAACCCCGTTTTCGCCGCCCCTTCCCACCATAAATACGATGCGCTGGTGTTTCATCACATGGATCCCTTTTTCGGACCCGACCCGGTTGCCGATCTCGCCCTGCTCAACCACGCCTCCGCCGATCCCTCCACTTGGACCTGGTCGGCCGCCGATAAACTATTTCTCGAGTTGGTCAGGCAGGCCCACGCCCGGGGCATCAAAGTCATCATTGACGGGGTTTTCAACCACACTGCCACTGGTTTTTTTGCTTTTGCTGATATCCGCGAAAAACAGCGGGATTCAAAGTATAAGGATTGGTACACCATTCTTTCCTGGGCTGATCCAGAATCCCAAAGCCGCCGGAAATTCGACTGGGCCGGCTGGGATGGGCATAAAAGCCTGCCGGAATTTTCCGAGGTCACCGGCCCGCAAGGCCGCAAAACCCTTCACCCTGAGGTCAAGGCCTACATCTTTGCCATCACCAAACGCTGGATGGACCCCAACGGGGACGGTGATCCCTCCGACGGTATCGACGGCTGGCGACTCGATGTCGCGGAAAAGGTGGGCGACGGCTTCTGGGAGGAATGGAATGATCTGGTCAAATCCATTAATCCCCGCGCCTACACCACCGCCGAAATCTGGGGAGACGCCTCTGCCTACCTGCTGCGCACCAAGTTTGACGCGGCCATGAATTACCACGCTTTTGCCATCCCCATCAAAGGCGGGCTGATCGACGGAACCTTGCCCGTCCGGGAATTTGTGCGGACAATGGAAGACCGGCGCGCCAAATATTCACCCGAACGCTTTGCCCGCATGATGAATCTTTTCGATTCCCACGATACCGACCGCTTTGCTTCCATGATCGTCAACCGGGACCGAACCTACTACGGCAATCCCGATATGTTTGCCTATGACGCCAGCGTCACGGCGAAAAATACGGACCAGCCCTATATGGTCCGCAAACCAGATGCAACCGACCGAAAACTGCAGCGGATGATCACTCTCTTTCAGGTGGCCTACCCTGGCGCCCCTTACCTGTATTACGGCACGGAGGCCGGCATGTGGGGGGCAGATGACCCCGACGATCGTATGCCTATGGTCTGGGCTGACCTTAAATTTGAGCCCCAGACCCTCAGCCCCAGCGGTCAAAACAAGCGCAACGACGATGTCAATTTTGACGCTCCCCTCCACGCCTACCACCGCGAGGCCCTCGCGCTGCGCCGCTCGTACCCCGCCCTGCAGGACGGCACCATGGCCATGATCGGCGCCGAAAATTCCAGCCGGATGTTTGCCTTTGCCCGCAAAGGCGCGGAGACGATTCTCGCCGTTTTTAACCGCCACACGGATCCCCAGACCTTCACCTTCCGGTTCGGTACCACCGACGGTAGTGAACCGCCCCTGCTTGAGCCTTTCTTCATTTCCTCTGGAACCACCTCCGACGCCACGGTCAAGCAGGCCCAGGGTAAGGTCTCTGTCACCCTGCCGGGACTCACTGGGGCCCTGTTGCAGCAAAAGTAAGCCTTCGCCTTCTCCCTTCTCTTGGTCTTATGGTGTCTTTGTGAATTTTTCAAAAATGGTTTGGATCGCCTTGCTGCTGATGGTGGCGGGGGTTGCCGCCGGCCTTTGGTGGTTTCGTAAGGGTGTTTTGCATCAGGCTTGCCCGGCCCCTGGCCCCAAGCCAAATGCTGAATCTCCGCTTCCCTCCCCGGCGGCGGTTCCGGCCCAGGATTGGCCCAAGTACGCCGTCTGGTACCAGATCTTTCCGGAGCGCTTTCGCAACGGGGACCCAAAAAACGATCCAACGGCAGAGTACTCCCGCGTCCCGGAACAAGTCCGGTCCAAGTGGCGGATCACTCCCTGGACCAAGGAGTGGTATTCCATGGATGACTGGGAAAAGGAAATCGCCTCCGATGCCTATGGCAGCATGCACCACCG
Source organism: Verrucomicrobiota bacterium (assembly GCA_016876055.1). Lineage (GTDB taxonomy): Bacteria > Verrucomicrobiota > Verrucomicrobiia > Methylacidiphilales > Verrucolacustridaceae > Verrucolacustris. The sequence goes on along the minus strand of VHDM01000022.1, from coordinate 4,057 downwards.
CCGCTACGGCGGCGACTTCCAGGGCATCATCGACAAACTCGATTATCTCAAGGACCTGGGCGTCACCGCCATTTACTTCAACCCGATCTTTGAAAGCTCGTCCCTCCATAAATACGACGCCCGCTCCTACCACCACGCCGATCCCCATTTCGGGCCCGATCCCGAAGGCGACAAGGCCCTGATCGCTGGGGAGACGGCCGACCCAACCACCTGGAAATGGACCGCGGCCGACAAAATGTTCTTGGAGCTCGTCCGTCAGGCCCACACCCGCGGAATCCGCGTCATCCTTGATGGCGTCTTCAACCACTGTGCCACCGACTTTTTTGCCTTTGTCGATTGTAAGAAGAACCAGGAGAAATCTCCCTACACCCACTGGTTTCATGTGAAAAAATTCGACAACCCCAATAGCCCGGAAAACGAGTTCGACTACGACGGCTGGTGGGGAGTGAAGAGCATGCCGGAATTTTCCGAAGTCACCGATGAGCAGGGTCGGAAAAACCTCGATCCGGAGGTCAAGGCTTACCTGTTCGCTATCACCAAGCGCTGGATGGATCCCAATGGCGACGGCGATCCCTCTGACGGCGTGGATGGCTGGCGCCTCGACGTCGCCAACGAAGTCGGCACCGGGTTCTGGGCCGAGTGGAACGACTACGTGAAATCGATCAATCCCCTGGCCTACACCGTCCCCGAAATCTGGGTGGAGGCGCAGGACTTTATGCGGGAGGCTAAATTCAACGGCGTCATGAACTACTACGCCTTCGCCATGCCCATCAAGGGCGGCCTGATCCATGAGACCATCTCCACGCGCGATTTTCTTCGCCTGATCGAGGGGCGGAGGGAGAAGTTCACCTGGGAAGAGGCCTTGCGACACCAGAACCTATTCGACTCCCACGACACCGACCGCTTCCCCTCCATGCTCGTCAACCGGAACCGACCCTACTTCGCCAAGGAAGATGCTTTCGGATACGATGGCGACCTTTGGGCCGGCAGCGCGGAGAAACCCTACCTAATCCGCAAGCCCACCCCAGAGGAGCGGAAGCTTCAGCGGATGCTTACCCTCTTCCAGGTGGCCTACCCAGGCGCCCCTTATCTGTATTACGGCGTCGAGGCGGGCATGTGGGGTGCCGACGATCCGGACGACCGCATGCCTATGGTCTGGTCGGATCTACAATTTGAACCCCAGACAATCAGTCCGGCCGGTCAATTCGAACGGAAAGACGATCCCAATTTCGATGCCGACCTTCATACCTTTCATAAGGACGTTCTCGCTTTACGCAAAAAACATCCGGAATTAATCGACGGCTCCATGCGGATGCTGGGGGGCTCGGACCGCACTCGGACTTTTGCCTGGGTTCGGGAAGGTGCTCGGCCCCAGTTGGCCGTTTTCAATCGGAATCCCGCAACCCAAACCCACCTCATTTCCCTGAAGGCATGGGGTTCGGGCAGGAATTTCACCCCGACTTTCGTTTCTTCGGGCACGTTGACCGAGGTTAAGGTCGCCGCTCAAGACGACGAGCTGCGCGTCACGCTGCCCGGTTGGACCGGCGTGCTGCTCTCGGCGGATTAGGCCGACCGCTCGATCGGGGCGCGCACCCGGTTCCCCCACTCGGTCCAGGAGCCGTCATAATTGCGCACTTTTTTCAACCCAAGCAGGTAGCTCAGAACAAACCAGGTGTGGCTGGATCGCTCGCCGATCCGACAGTACGCCACCACCTCTTTCTCTGGGGAAATCTGGCAGCCCTCCAAATAGATTTTGGTAAGCTCCTCCGCCGACTTAAACGTGCCATCCTCCTTCACCGCCGACTTCCACGGCACGCTCTTGGCCCCCGGAATGTGACCGCCGCGCAGCACCCCCTCCTGGGGATACTCCGGCATATGGGTGACTTCCCCTTTGAACTCGCCCGGAGAGCGCACATCAATCAGCGGTTTCTTCCCCTGACTGAAGGCCAGCGCATCCTCGTAGAAGGCGCGCACCTCCGCATCCAACCGCTTCGCGGGTGTCGCATAGCTGGCCGGCTTCACCGTCACCTTGTCGCGGGTCAAAGGCCGCTTCTCCGCCACCCACTTGTCACGTCCGCCATTCAAGATCTTCACCTTGCTGTGCCCGAAAAGGCGGAAGGCCCATAGGGCGTAGCAGGCCCACCAGTTCGATTTGTCCCCATAAAAAATAACCGTGGTCTCCGGTGAAATCCCGTTGCGGGCACAGAGCTCGGCAAAGACCTTGGGGCTGATGTAGTCGCGCACCAGCGGGTCTTGTAGGTCGCGCCGCCAATCGATGTGCACCGCGTTCGGAATGTGACCGGTGTCGTACAGCAGGACGTCCTCGTTGCTCTCCACGATCCGGATGCCCGGATCGTTTAGGTTTTGGGCCAGCCACTCGGTCTCCACCAGGGCTTCGGGATGGGCGTATTTCGTGTTCATAAAATGTTCTCCTGTAACCTAGCAAAATGCCCAAACCCTGCCCGGGGCGCAACCGCCCCGCGTGTCATCCCCGCGCGGCCTTCTCCTCATCCAGGAGCGGGAACAGGGGCGTGATCGTGCCCAAGGCTCTGCCAGCCTGCTCAGTCGGCCAGTCCGGCCAGCTCTTTTGCCGTGGCCCAGGTCGCCCGGGATAGCCCAGCTGAGTCAATCCCGCCTCTGCAGTCTGGGGAATCACACAGGCCACCTCGAGCAACACTAACTCCAGGGCAGCGGCGGCGTCCGCCAGGGTGGCGTCCAGCTCCCCGGCCTTGTTCGCATCTTTCGCCAGCTTCCAAGGCGCCCGGGCCTCGATCAACTGATTCGCCGCCTGCACCGCCTTCCAAAGCTCTCCCAGGGCCAAGTGGATCTGGTACCCCTTCATCAGCTCGTCCCATTTCCGCAGGGCATGCAAAACAGTATCGCGAAAGCCCTCCGAAATCGGGTCAGGCTTCGCGACGGCAGGAATTTTTCCGTCCCGATAGCGCCCGATCATCGAGCCGGTCCTCTGCAGGAGATTCCCCAGCTCATGGGCGAGCTCTCCCTTTCTCCTGGCCGCCAGCGACTCCTCGTCAAAATCCGCATCGTGGCCCAACGCCATCTCCCGCAGGACATAGTAACGGAATGCATCCGCCCCGTACTTCGCAGCCAACTCTCCGGGGTCTACTACGTTGCCGGTCGACTTGCTCAACTTCTCACTCTTGCGGGTCCAAAACCCGTGCACCAAAAGCTTCGCAAACATTGGCAGGCTTAGCGCCTTGAGCATGCACGGCCAGTAGACCCCGTGGGCCGGGACCAAAATGTCCTTCCCGATCACGTGGACGGCAGGCTCCCAGTCGGTCAATTTCCCCTCCCCGCTGCCCGCCCCCGTCACGTAGTTCAATAAGGCGTCAAACCACACATAGGTCACCTGATTCTCATCAAACGGCAGGGGGATTCCCCAAGCTAGGCGGGCTTTTGGTCGGGAAATGCAAAGATCCGGAAGCGGCTTCTCCAGCGCCCCAAGCAACTCCTTGGCGCGGAACTCGGGAAAAATCAGGGATGGCTGCTTCTGGATCAGTTCCCGGAGCCAATCCTGATATTTGGATAATTTAAAAAAGTAGTTCTCCTCGGTCAGCTCCACCACCTCCCCGTAAATTTCCGGCCAAGAGCCATCGGGTTGCCGTTCCTTCTCCGTGAGAAACTGTTCCGCCCGCACGCTGTAGAATCCCTTGAAGGTCCCCTTCACGATATCCCCCTGCCGGTGCAGTTTTTCCAGCACCTCCCCTACAAGTTTTTTGTGTCTGGCTTGGGTCGTTCTTAGGAAGTCATCCGGTTGCACCCGCAGGAGCTTCCAAAGACTGGCAAAAAGGACACTAATCCCGTCCACAAACTCCTGCGGACTTTTTCCGGCCTTGCCGGCGCTTTGCTGAACCTTCTGCCCATGCTCATCCAGCCCGCTCAAAAAGCGCACCTCTTGACCCGTCCGCCGTGCAAACCGCGCCAGGGTATCGGTCAAAACCTTCTCGTACGCGTGCCCCAAGTGGGGCTTCGCATTGGCGTAATCAATCGCCGTGGTCAGAAACAAACTGCTCAAGCTCTCTTATTACCACTCCTCCTT
>VHDM01000021.1 GCA_016876055.1 Verrucomicrobiota bacterium | reverse complement strand
GGATCACGGATGTGCCGGGGGCATCGGAGGTTTTTGTGGGGGGATGGGTGACGTATGCAAACGAGGCGAAGGTGCGGGAGTTGGGGGTGAAGGAGGGGACGTTACAGAAATATGGGGCGGTGAGTGCGGCGGTGGCGGGGGAGATGGCGGCCGGGGCGCGGAAGAAGGCGGGGGCGGACTGGGCGGTCTCGGTGACGGGGGTGGCGGGGCCGGGGGGCGGAAGTCCGGGCAAGCCGGTGGGGTTGGTCTATTTGGGGATCGCGGGGGCGGAGGGTGTGGAAACTGTTGAGAAGAAGTTGGTACCAGATCGGAAAACCTTCAAGGGGATGGCTTCCCAGGCCGCTTTGGACCTGCTACGAAAAAAAATTCAAAAAGGACCGCATCCTTTTTCGAAAACGGAGGTCTAATTCACCATGGCACCTAAAACACTGGAAAAAACAGAGAAGGCGGAGGGATCGAAATCCGCCGAGCGACGCAATCTGGATCTGGCCCTGCAATCGATCGTCAAGGCCTACGGGGACAACGCGATCATGCGGCTGGGGGACGCCAGCGCGCGCCTGAAGATTGATGTCATCCCGACCGGGTGTTTCTCCATCGACACGGCCCTGGGGACGGGGGGATTTCCGCGGGGTCGGATCGTGGAGATTTTCGGGCCGGAATCCTCGGGGAAGACCACGCTAACGCTGACGGCCATTGCCAATGCCCAGAAGCGGGGCGGGACGGCCGCCTTCATCGATGTGGAGCACGCGTTGGACCCGGTGTACGCCAAGAAATTGGGAGTGAACATGGATGAGTTGCTGGTGTCGCAGCCGGACTCGGGCGAGGAGGCCCTGAATATTGCCGAGACGCTCATCCGTTCCAACGCCTTGGACGTGGTGGTGGTGGACAGCGTGGCGGCTTTGGTGACCAAACACGAGTTGGAGGGCCAGATTGGCGATGCCACGGTGGGGGCGCAGGCACGGTTGATGAGCAGTGCGATGCGCAAGCTGACGGCCTTGATCAGCCGGGCACGAACGGTGTGTATTTTTACCAACCAGATCCGGGAAAAAATCGGGGTGATGTTTGGAAACCCGGAAACCACCCCGGGTGGACGGGCTTTGAAGTTTTTTGCCAGTGTCCGGGTGGATATTCGGCGGATCAACGCCATCAAGATTCCGGACGGCACGGTCATCGGGAATCGGACCCGGGTGAAAATCGTGAAGAACAAGGTGGCGCCGCCGTTCACCGAGGCGGAGTTTGACATTCTTTACAATGAGGGGATTTCGCGGGAGGGATCCTTGATTGACGCGGCCATTGAGCAGAATGTGGTGGAAAAGCGAGGAGCCTGGATCGCCTACGAGGGCAAGCAGTTGGCGCAGGGACGGGATGCGGCGAAGGAGGAGCTCAAAAAAGACCCGGCTTTGTACGCAAGGATTGAGAAGGGCCTGCAGGCCAAACTTTCCGGCAAAGCAGCGGAGGGTTCCGAAACGGTGGTGGTGGCAGGAAAGAAGGGCTGAGGCAACGGCCAAGGCTCGGTTTTTGAGCTAGGCGGATTCGACTTGGATGTTGAATTGGAAAGCGCTGTCCTCGCCACCGAGGGTGAGTTTGTTGGCGCCAGGCTGGAGGGGAAGGAACATATGGTCAGCTTCCGTGCCGATCGCTTGTCCATTCAGGATGGTACCCAGGGTACTGCCGCGGTCGCGGACGACGAGCTGGGAGCCGATTTTTTCAATGGCGCAATGGTTGCGGGAGATCTGATACGGGTAATGATCCCGGAGGGAAAGATCGTTGGCGGAAAGAATGTCAGCTCCTTCGCCGGTTTGCCGACGACCAATGCGAAAGGGCAGGCGGTCGGGGACGAGCATGTCCGGGGCCCCGGCCTTGCGGGCTTCTTTGGTGGCGGGGGTGAGGGTGATCTTGGGCAGGGAGGAAATGGCCTCGTGGGTGTCCGCAGCGGCGCCTTGTTCCAGCAGCTGATGGACCTGACGCGGGGTGACCTGGCGGCCTTCCAGTTCCCGGCGCAGAAGTTCGTTGGTGTTGCGGAGACGCTCGAAGAAAGAGGAAAGAAAGGGGGAAAGGGCGCTCGGGTCAGCGAGAAAAAGCTCGTTGAATTCCTCGACGTTCATGACGTGCAGTTGGGTGGGTTCGAGAGTCCGGGCGGTGGCGGAGCGGGGTTTGTCGTCTAGGAGCGCCATTTCGCCGAAAATGTCACCGGGGACCAGGTGGCCGAGCGGAACATCTCCTTGGCCGGACACGCGGATGGAGATTTCGATGCGGCCCGTAAGGATCCGAAACGCCTCGTTTCCCTCCGCGCCCTCGTGAAAAACAGTTTCACCCTGTCCAAAGGATTTTAAGCGCATTGAAGGATAAGCCTGAACCTGCACAGAGGATGGGTCAAGACGGAGCGGCCACCCGCGGGCAATCGGCCGGGGTTGGGCATCGTGGAAGCAATCGGGACAGCCGGGGCTTTTTTCCGGGAAAGGAATTTTGACCCTGCTGAAATTAAGCTGAAATTTTTCTGGGGAAGGGGCATCATCGACGGATGGGAGAGGGAGGCGATCGCGGGTTTCTTTGCCGGGCCTTGGGCTTGGCCTTGCTGGCGATGATGTTCTGGCGTTTCGGCGGGGTGGGTGGAATCCTGGCGGGCGGGGACGCCATTCTGGCCAACCGGGAGGCGATGGCGGCTTCCGCTCCTTGGGTGCTCCTGGGGCTTTTTTTTCTGCGGGGGCCCTTACCGGCGCGAAAAAGCGCGGCGCGGGTGGTGGGTTTCCAGTTTTTGAACCTAGGTTTTTTGGCCGGGGCCGCGGTGTATGCTTTGGCGGCGGTGCCGCTGGATCTGCCGGCGCCCAAACAAGTGCCGCCCGAGACGGCCACAGAATCCGATTGGTTGGCCCGGAACCGCGTTCGGGAAATTAATGCCGCGATGGAGCAGTTGGAAAAGGATTCGGGGAATTTTGTCTCCCCCCAGGAAAATCAGGGGGAGACTCGCCGCCAAGAGGCCAAGCGCCAGCAACAGATCGAGCAAATGGAGTTGCTCCGCGGGGAGCGGAGCCGCCTGGCCGAGGAGTTAAATCGGCGGGGCAAGGTTTTGGAAGAGAGGCAGGAGAAGGATCGGGAGGAGCAAAAGACCCGGTTAGCGCGGGCGCAGGTGGGATCGGGGGGAGCCGCCTTGATTTTCATCCTCATGGGAATTCACGGTCTGGTGGCGGGGTTTTTCTACCGCGGTGGCGGACCCATTCCCGGAGGGTTTCCGGTGGTTTCAGCGAGCGGCGGAAAAGTGGAAACTTCCGTGCCCGGGGCCTTGCGCCCGAAGCGGAGCCTGAATTAGCGGTTAGGCTTTCTTGGCTGTAAAAAACGGCCGCAGACCCGCGAAAGTCAGGGTGGTGTCGTGGCCCGGTTGGCCGGGAGCAGCGGGCTCGTCCAGGTGAACATAGAGCAGGCGGGAGCCCAAGCCGGGAAGAGAAAGCCGGGAGGCAGTGGCCAAGGGGCCGGAAGCAAGCATGGCAAGGCGCAGATGGGGAAAGGCCAAGAGGGGCTCCGCCAAGGTGCGCAGATCGCGGGATTTTCGGGCCAGGCCGACGATTTTGTAAACGGCGGCGCGGGTTTTTCGAAACCGTCCCAGCAGCCGCTTCAAGCGGAGCGGGGTCAGCTTTCTTTTCAGGGAGTGGGAAGAAAGAATCAGGTCCCGCTTGGAACGGCGGATCGCCCGGAGCACACGGCCCAACCGGGGCAGGTTGTTTAATTCCAAATCGACAACATCGGCAAAGGGAAGAAAGGCAAGAAAGAACAGGACCCGCTGACGGGAACGCCAATTAAAGGCTCCACCCTCCTCCCGCGTGCGCAGGGTCAGGAGAACGGGAAGCTCTTTGTGCGCCAGTGCGGTAAGGATCGCTTCCGGCTCGACTCCTTTGGCGAGCAGCAGATCAAGGCGGATCTCCGCCAGGTCAATCCCTGCGGGGGGCTTGGCGAGATACGCCAACCCCGCCCCGCTGGCAATCGTGCCGACCAATAATGGTGTATTTTTCCAAGCAACTGCTCGCCGGGGGGGGGGAGGGATCCGGGCCTTGATATCCCCAATGGTAGGGTTATTTTTCAGGCCGAAACGTTACAAAAGCGGTCCCATCTGAGCAAGTATATATCCCCAAAAAGGTATATTTTTTGGAAGCTACCAGGAGTGGGAGAAGCTGCACCGGTTGGCAAAATTGGATTAAAAATTTACTTAATTTCAGAGATTTGCTGACAAAGCAATCTCAGTCTCTCGGTGAGGCAAGCGGTTTCCAGGATTTTTTGTCGGTTGTCAGGATCACGCAAAAAGCATCCGGCGACCAAATCAACTAGGGCATGGTGATCCTCCAGGTGGCGCAGGAATTTTTTCATCTCTCCCAAGCCAGCCTCAGGGGGAATTTCGATTTTTTCAAGGTGCTCAAGGATTTTGGCCACGAGTGCGTCGTGGACGACCAGATCCGCAGGAGGTTGGGGTCGGGTGTCCTCAATCGGCTCGGGGGCGGCGATCATGTAAGGGCGTACCTGCACCAAGTGGTCGAGGCGAACCCGGGCCAACCCCTGCAAAATAAGATTCGAGGTGCCGTCGGGTTGCGTGACGCAGGATCGGATCAGGCCGAGCCCACCAACGCGGGAAGGTCGTTTTTGGGGCTGTTCCAAAGCAACCGCAAACATCCGGGAACCTTCCAGGGCTTGGGCGAGCATTTCGCGGTACCGGGGCTCGAAAATGCGCAGGGGAAGAAGGTGGTGGGGAAAAAAGACCGTTTGGGGCAGTACCATCACTCCTACTTGTTCAGGCAGTGTCATGGGATTCTTTCCTTACTCCTGTTTGGGGTCTAGCGATAGGGCAAATTGGTCTTTTGGGGATTGACGAGGGGAGGATTTTTCGGGAGTTTTATTTTTTACTTATTTATGTTGGATAAGCTTTTTCCCTTTTTGGAGAACGACATGGGCGTGGATTTGGGCACGGCCAACACCCTGGTTTTTGTCCGGGGCAAGGGGGTTGTTCTGCGGGAACCTTCCGTGGTGGCCATGGACCAGGCAACCCGGCGGGTTTTGGCCGTTGGAGATGAGGCCAAGCGGATGTTGGGCCGAACACCCGGATCCATCATTGCGGTACGACCCCTGAAGGATGGGGTGATCAGCGATTTTGAGGTCACCGAGGCCATGTTGAAATGTTTCATTGAGAAGGCGACCAAGCGGCAGAACCGCTGGCGTCCCCGCCCCCGCCTCGTCATCGCGGTTCCTTCCGGGATTACCGAGGTGGAGCGCCGGGCGGTCTGTGAATCCGCCGCCCATGCCGGCGCCCGCAGCGTTCGTTTGATTGAGGAACCGCTCGCCGCGGCAATCGGCGTGGGTCTGCCGGTGCAGGACGCCTCGGGCAACATGATCATCGACATTGGTGGCGGTACGACCGAGATGGCGATCATTTCCCTTGGAGGCATCGTCTTCAGCCGCAGTGTGCGGGTGGCCGGCGATGAGTTGGACGAAGCGATCATGAACTACTTAAAGCGGGCCTATAACCTGATGATTGGGGAACGCACCGCCGAGGACATCAAGGTGAAGATCGGCTCGGTCTATCCGATGGAAAAGGAGACTTCCATGGAGGTGCGGGGCCGGGATCTGGTCGCCGGATTGCCCAAGACCCTGACCGTCACTTCGCAGGAAGTGCGCGAAGCCCTGCTGGAACCGATCCAGATCATTTTGGAAAGTGTCCGTCTGACCTTGGAGCGCTGTCCCCCCGAACTTTCCAGCGACCTGGTGGAACGTGGGGTGGTGCTGGCGGGGGGCGGGGCACTGCTTCGGGGACTGGACCGACTTTTGAGCGAAGAAACCGGGCTGCCCATCCACGTGGCCGAAGATCCGCTGAGTGCGGTCGTGGAGGGCACTGGCAAGGTGCTCGACGAACTGGAGTTTTTGACCAAGCTGACGACGGCGGACGGACGGAGTTAATCCGGTCCCCCACGGCAGACGACGTCTTCTTCCGCCTCATTCCCTGATGTCGCGCACCTGGATGTATCTCAGCTCGGCCGCGGTTCTCGCCGCGGGAGTGGTGGTTCTTTTCTTTGCCCCGGTCACCACCCGCTGGACGGAACGGATGACCCTCGAAACCATTTCGCCGGTCGCGCGGGTCTGGGCGGGTCTGCGGGATCGGTGGATCGACTTCCGCCTGAGCCTTCGCCAGTACGACGCCCTGGAGGAGGAGAACCGCAACTTGCGGGCGGAAAACGTCCGGTTGCAAACCGAGATTCGCCAGATGGATTATCTGCGGACGGAGAACGACCGTTTTCGCGAAATGCTCGGCTTTCGGGATCAACAATCCTATCGGCTGTTGGCCTGTCGCGTGGTGGAGCGGGATCCGTCGAATTGGTGGAACTCGGTCTTGGTGGACCGCGGTTGGAAGGACGACCCGAATCTTGCCCCCGACCAACCGGTGGTGACTCCCCGCGGAGTGGTGGGAAAAACCGGGACGGTGGGGCGGTCCACCACCCGGGTGATGCTGATTTCCGATGAGAATTGCAAGGTCAGTGTGCTGACTGAGGGGTCTGGGGCCCGCGGCATCCTCCTTGGGGACACGCCGCTCAACGGGGGGCAGCCCATTTGCCGCATGACCTTTGTCACCCGGGAAGCCAAGTTTGACGTGGGGGAGCGGGTCTTGACGACCGGTTTGGGGGGCACCTTTCCACCCAATCTTTTGGTGGGCACCGTCCGCGACGCTCCGCCCTTGACCTCGGAAAAAAACTCCGGCCTCTATCGCGAGGGGACGGTGACTCCGGCATCCGACCTTAACGATCTGCGGGAACTTTTTGTTCTGACCGGCTCCACCGCGGTGAAAAAATGAGGAGTCCCGCCGCCAAATTAGCCGTGCTGACTGTGGGCGTGTGGTTGTTCCGAAGCGTCGGGCCAGAGGGATACGGAGCCTGGGCCTTGACGACCCACCTGCTGGCGGCCGTGGGTATTCAGGCCGGGTTATGGCTGAGCCCTCTGGGTCTGGCTGTGTGGGCGTTGCTGGCAGGGGCGTTTTGGGACTTCACCACGTTTTCCCCGTTGGGTCACTATGTCCTGCTTCTGGGAGGCATCGGGTTTCTGGTGCGCAGCCAGCAGGGCTGGTGGAAAGGAGCGTCGGCTGGGGAACAGGCCGTCGGATCGGTGCTGGCAGCGGTCTGCTTCTTCGCCTTGGATCGCCTCCTCCATCTTTTAGAAACTCGCGCCTGGGGTTGGCCGTTCGCCCTGAGCGTCTCGATTATTTTGGCGAGTTTCAGCAATGGCGTGGCCGCGGTGCTGATGGGTTGGTGGTTGGAGACGGCCACGAGGTTTCCCCTGACCCCGCACCGGCGGAGGGTCACCTGATGTTGCTCGCCCGGCCTACAGCCAATCTTCCCCGGCGCATGCAGGCGGCGATGCTGATGGTGCTGGTGGCAGCCGCCCTGCTGATCCAGCGCCTTTTTGTGGTGCAGATCGTGGAAGGCGATCGGCACGCCCAAAGCTTGATCAACCAGACGACGATCCCGATCCTTTTGCCTCCTCCGCGAGGATTGATCCTCGACCGCCACGGGATGCCGCTGGCGGAGAACCGCGCCCGGTACGATGTGGACCTGTACGTGCGGGAACTTTCCGGAAATTACGCGCGGGCCCACCGCGGCCGCCTGCCGATGACGCTGGTGGAGGTGGGCGCCGGGGAGAAACGGAGAAAACAACGGCAGGTGGACATCGAGCGGATCGTGCAGGAGACGGCCGCCGAGCCACTCCGCAACCTCGGCATCCAGATGAATTACGAGTTGGATGATCTCCGAAGGCATGCGCACCAGCGGCCGAACACCCCGTTTCAATTGGCGACGCAGATCGACTTCGCGACGCTTTCGCGGATGGCGGAACGGGATCCGCGCATTCCCGGGGTGGATGCCACGGCCCGGCCGGTGCGTTGGTATCCCTATGGGGCCTTGGCCTCACACGTGCTGGGGTTTGTCGGAGCCCCCGAAGAACAGACCCTTGAAACATTCCAGCCGGAAGTCATCGGCAAGGAGGGCATTGAAAAAGGATTTAATGCCGATTTGGAGGGAGTGCCGGGGGGCAAGATCCTCAAAAAAAACAATCTCGGTTTCATCATGGAGGAGCAGGGGTACCAAGCGCCGCAAGCCGGGAAGAACGTTTATCTGACCCTTGATGCCCGCATCCAGGCGATTGCCGAAGGCGTGATGCGGCGGGTAGGGCGTGGGGCCTGTGTGATCATGGATCCTCAGAACGGGGATGTTCTCGCGATGGTTTCGGTGCCGAATTTCGATCCCAACAGCTTTGTGCCCGGCGGGACGGGCGAAAAGACCGACTGGAAGCGAACCTTGACCGACGAGACCAAGCCGATGCTCAACCGCGCCATCGGCGCTTATGCCCCTGGATCGACCTTCAAAACGCTCACCGCCCTGGCGGCGCTGGAAAATCCCAACGCCAAGTTCACCCCCGCGACGATCATCCACAGCCCCGGCTCGGTCTACATCGGGGACCGTTGGTGGAAGGACTGGAATCCCAGCGGCCAAGGATCGATCGCCCTGAAACGGGGGCTGGCGATGTCCTGCAACACATTCTTTTACCAACTGGGGGTCCGCACGGGCATTGATTCAATGACCGAGATGGCCAAACGAATCGGGTTGGGGGAGCGGATGCTGGTGACGCCGGAGGGCCAACCCGAATTGGCCGGTGAGGATCCCGGCACCATGCCTGGAAAAAAATGGATGGAGGAGCGCATGGCGGACCGGAAAAAGCGGTACAAGACCATCGTGGAAAAATGGGTGGCGGATGGCCGGCCGGGGCCCCGCCCGTCTCCCCCGCCGGTGGAGCGCTGGAGCGATGGGCATACCGCCAACACCTCGATCGGTCAGGGCTATGTCCGCGTCACGCCGCTGCAGATGACCGTGATGTCAGCGGCGGTGGCCAATCACGGGACTGTTTATTCTCCTCGGCTGGTGCAGGGGGTGGCGGTTTCCACAGAGGCAGGGGTGAAGCCGATCCGGGAGTTTCCCGCTGCCGTGCGGCGGGGGGAACTGGGCGTGAAGCCGGAAAATTTGGAAGCTATCCGCGAGGGACTGCGGGCCGTGGTCACGGAAGGCACGGGGCGCAACGCCGGCGTCAAAGACATCGAAGTGGCCGGCAAAACCGGTTCCGCGCAGTTCACCACGCGGATCGGCGGAAGGGTCATGAAGGATACGCGCACCTGGTTCACAGGCTTCGCCCCGCTGAAGGAGCCCAAGTTTGCGATCACCGTCATCGTGGAAGGGGGGAGCTCCGGCGGCGCCACCTGTGCCCCGCTCGTATCGGAAATCCTTTTTAAGATTTTTGAGATGGAGAAGGGAACTCCTCCGGCGATGGTGTACCAAGCTCCGGTCATCGGTCATTTCTACGGCGTGACCGCTCCGGACGGCACCTATGTCCCCGGGGATGGCGGGAGTGACGATAGCGACGGGGACGGCGGGATTTTTGGCGGTATGTTTAATTGGTTCGATGAGGGCAACAACACGGGTGGTGGGGCCGGGCGGAGTCTGCGGAGGAACCGCTAATGGCGCGGGTGCGTTTCTGGTCCGGGTTCCATTGGCCCAGCGTTTTGCTGATGCTGGGCCTCTGCACGGCAGGCATTTTGATTATCTATAGCGCCACGCGAGGAACCGAGTTGGCGGATTTGAGGAACGCCTCGATTCAACAGGCCGCCTGGGTCGGTCTCGGCCTGGCTTGTTTTTCCGTCCTGGCCTTTTCCGACTATCACCGCTGGGTGGCCCAGGGGTGGTGGTGGTTTGGCGGGGGAATTTTTTTGTTGTTGGTGGTGTTGGCATTTGGGCGAGAGGTGAATGGCGCCAAAAGCTGGCTTCGTTTCGGGCCAGTGGGATTCCAACCCGCCGAGGTGATGAAGTTGGCCTTTCTGGTGGGATCCACCGCCTTGTTGGTGGCTTTGCGGGAGCGGATCGAAAAGTTTCGGACGGTGCTGGCCCTCGTCGGTCTGGCGTTGCTTCCGGTTTTATTGATTCTTCGGCAACCGGATCTTGGCTCGGCCGCCGTTTTTCTGCCGATGTGCTTCGGCCTGCTTTTTGCCGGCGGAACCCGCCTCCGCTTCCTGCTGATTCCGGTGGGGTTGGGCTTGGCGGCCTTTCTGGCAATTTATCTTTGGGTCGGTCAGTTCGGAAAGGAATTGCCCGGCCTGAAAACGTATCAAAACAACCGAATCCGCACTTTTTTTGACCCGAATCTGGATCCGCTTGGGGCAGGATGGACGATCCGGCAATCGATCATCGCGATCGGCTCCGGTGGGTTCACCGGCAAAGGATTCCTGCGTGGGGACCAGAACCTCTATGGATTTCTTCCCAAAAATATTGCCTACAACGACTTTATTTTTGCTGTGCTCGGCGAGGAATGGGGTTTTGTGGGAGGTTCGCTACTGATTCTGGGGCAGGCGGCTCTGTTGATCTGCATTGCCTGGATTGGGCTACGCGCACCGGATTTTGAGGGTCGGCTGCTGGCGGGCGGGGTTCTCGGCATGCTTTTCACGCATTTTTTCATCAACGTGGGGATGACGATCAAGGTGGTGCCTATCACCGGCATTCCCCTGCCTTTTGTCAGCTATGGAGGAACCTTTCTGGCCGTGTGCATGGCTGCGATGGGGTTGATGCAAAGCATCTGGAGGCAGCGGCGGTTGGGCTGACCCGCGGCTGCCGGAAAGGAAAAACGACATGATTCTGGAAACCATTAAAAGAATTTTCCGCGGCAAGGCCCGGGAAGAAAGGCGCAGCCTGCTCATTTCTGTGGAGCCCCTGGAGAAACGGGTGGCCTTGCTGGAAGCGGGCACGGTGGAGGAGTTCTCCATCGAGCGGGAGGGGGATCGCAGCATCTCCGGCAACATCTACAAAGGCCGCGTGCACAATGTGGAGGGATCCCTCAAGGCCCTCTTCGTGGACATTGGTCAGGAGAAAAACGCCTTTCTCCATTTTTGGGATGCTGTCCCGGCGGCCATGGATGAGCAGATCGAAGCGGTTGAGCGGCGGGGCGGGCGGGGGCGCAAGCCCCGCATCACCAGCAACGATATTCCCAGGCTGTATCCCGCCGGAGCCGAGGTAATCGTGCAGGTGAACAAAGGCCCCATCGGCACCAAGGGGGCCCGCGTGACCACCAATCTCAGCCTGCCCGGACGTTATCTGGTGCTGATGCCCTTTGGGGAATTGAGCGGGGTTTCGCGGAAGATCGAGGATCCCGCGGAACGTGCCCGTCTCCGAAAAATCCTGCAGGAACTAAATCTCCCCGACGGGATGGGCGTGATTTTGCGCACCAATGGCGAAGGAATGCAGGCCCGTTACTTTGTCCGCGACCTGGCCCTTTTGCTGGAGCAGTGGCGCCAGGTGGAGGAGGGGATGAAGACCAAACACGCCCCGGCAGTTTTGCTGGAAGAACCCGATTTGGTGGAGCGTTCCGTCCGCGACTTTTTGACGGAAGAAGTGGATGAGGTGGTCGTGGATCACGAGGAAGCGGAGCACCGGGTCCGCCACCTGGTGGGGCTGATTTCCAAGCGTTCCCTGAAAAAAGTAAAACGGCATTTGGCGGCCGAACCGATGTTTGAGGCCTACGGGGTGAACCGCCAGATCGAAAGTGCCCTGCGGCGCCAAGTCTGGCTGAAGTCCGGAGCTTCCCTGGTCATCGATGAAACGGAGGCGCTCGTCTCAATCGATGTGAACACCGGCAAGACCCGTGGGGGGAAAGACCACGACGATACCATCCGGAAAACCAATCTGGAGGCGGCGGAGGAAATCGCCCGGCAGCTCCGGCTGCGCAATCTGGGGGGGCTGATCGTGATCGACTTCATCGACATGCGTGCCCGCAAGGACCAGAACGCGGTGTATGAAAAGTTCAAGGAGTGTCTGCGCCGCGATCGGGCCCGCACCCACACCTTGCCGATCTCGCCCTTGGGCCTGCTCGAGATGACCCGGCAACGCGTCCAGGAAAGCATCCGGCGGGCCGTGTACATGGAGTGCCCGGCCTGCCGTGGCAAGGGCATGGTAAAATCCTACGAGACCATGAGTGTGGAGATTCAGCGAGAGATCAGCCGAATCCTGCGCAAACATCCGGAGGTGCATGAGATCAAGGTGGTGGTGCACCCGGGGGTCCTCCACCGTTTGCGGACGGAGGACGATGAACTGCTGGTGGAACTGCAGCGCCGTTGCGCGGGCCAATTCAGCTTCAAGGCCGATCCGGGTGCCAACATTGAGGACTTCAAAATCCTGAATGCAGCGACCGACCAGCCGCTGGAGTAAAAGATGAGCGGTCCCGCCACCCCGGGTGCGGAATCGGACCTGGAGCCCAGTGGCGGCCTGCGGGCCGTCCTGGCGCGGGCGGAGGAATCTTTGGGCGGGGATGCCTCGCCCTCGGCCCGGCTGGATATGTATCGGGAATTTCTCCGTCGTGAGGAGCAAAGACTGGGGGAGCTGGCCCGGGCTGGAGCCCCGGGTCTGGAGTTAGCCCACCGGCGAGCTCAACTGATCACCGTGGCGCTGGAAAGGTTGTGGGAAAACGCCCACGGGGAGGAGGCAGGCGACGGGCTGGTGTTGGGGGCGGTCGGCGGATTTGGCCGTGGGGAGATGAGCCCGGCCAGCGACATCGATCTCGTCTTCATCCGGGAGGGAGCCACCGACCGCACGGCCGAAGAGGTGGTGAAACAAATTCTCTACGTGCTTTGGGATTTGGGCCTGAAGGTGGGGCATGCCTGCCGGACGGTGGCCGAAACGATTGACCGGGCGGAAGCGGAGCCGTTGATCAAAACCGCCCTGCTCGACGCCCGGCGGCTGGGCGGTTCCGTCCTGCTATGGCAAAAGTTTCTGGAGGAGTTTCAGCGTCGCAGTCTGGCCAAGGGAGTGGACGGCTACTTGGCGTGGCGTCTGGAAAATCAGGCCAGCCGGCACCGCAAGGAAGGTGGCACGGTTTTTGTCCAGGAGCCCAACCTGAAAACCGGCGTGGGAGGACTGCGCGATTTTCACAATCTGCGCTGGGTGGGGCGGGTCGCCGGTGAAGGAATCAGCCCCGCGGAATTGGTCCACCGAGGTTGGCTGGGGTCGGCGGAGGCGGCGCAGGCGGAGGCGGCCTTTGCATTTTTGATGAGCCTGCGGGAACAGTTGCACCATCTCCAATGTGGCCCGGGAGATGTGCTCACTCTCCGGCTCCAAGGGGAGTTGGCCGAGGGGATGGGATATCCCCAGCCCAACATCCTGCGCAAAAGTGAGGCGCTGATGCGTGAGACCTACGGGCACTTACGGGCCGTTCATCTGGTCTGCAACGCGGCGGCGACGCGGATCTGCCAGCAAAAAACGGGACGGCCGCGGGGTCTGTGGTCCTTTTTTTCCGGATGGACCGGGGCACGCCGGGCGGTGGATGGGTTTGTACTGCAGGGGGCGGAGCTGGGGGCGGAGTCTCCTGCGGTGTTTCGCGAGGATCCGATCCGGTTGATCCGGGTGTTTCGCATTCTGCAGGACCAGGGCTCGGTGCCGGGGGCGGAACTGGCCGCGTTGATCCGGGCGAACTTTTCCCTCCTCACGGAAGACTGGGCCCGATGCCCGGAGGTGCGGGAAACCTTTCTGCATATTCTGCGCCAGAAAGGAAAGGTGGGGAGGATTCTCCGTTGGATGCATGAGGGGGGGGTTCTGGGGAGAATTCTTCCGGAATTCGCGCCCCTTACCTGCCTCGTGCAACATGAATTCTTCCACCGTTATACCGCCGACGAGCACACCTTGGTCTGCCTGGAGCAGCTTGATGCAATGCTCGGATCCAAGGAGCCCGACCTGCGGAAATACGGCGATCTCTACTCCCGCGTGGAAGTGCCGGAAATTTTGGCCTTGGCGGTGCTGCTTCACGACACCGGCAAAGCGGAACTGGCCCGGAACCACGAGGAGATCGGGGCGGTCCACGCCGCCCAAGTGGCCCGGCGCTTCCAGTTCCGCGGGCGGGAACTGGCCCTGATGACCTTCCTGGTGGATCACCACATGACCCTCGGGGCTTTCGCCCGCAAGAACCTGGATGAACCGGAAACGATCCGGGCTTTCGCCCGGATCGTGCAGGATGAGGAACGGTTGGATCTGTTGATGCTGATCTCCGCAGCGGACGTCCGGGCCGTGGCAGGGCGGAACAACTGGTCCGGCTGGCGCGAGTTGCTGGTGTGGGATCTGTACGGGCGCACCAAACGGATGCTGGCAGGAGAAGAGGAATTCTTGCGGGCGGAGGAGGAGAAGCAGAAGGGGCGCGTCCAGCAGGTGGAAGCGGACTTGGCCGGAGAAGTTTCCAGGGAAGATGTGGCGCAGCATCTTGCGGGGATGGGTCCTTCATATCTGCGCCAGTGCCCGGCCGCGCTGATCGCCCGCCATCTCCGGGCGGTGCACCGCTTTTTCGCCGATCGGGTGGCGGGGTCCGATGCCCTGATTCCGTTAGTCGAGTGGCGGGACTTTCCCGAGGAGGGCCACACGGAGGTGATCGTGGTGACGTGGGACCGGACCCGCTTGTTTAGCAAAATCGCGGGAAGCTTCGCGGTGGCCGGGTGTAATATCCTGAGCGCGGACGTTTTCACTCGTGCCGATGATGTGGTCATCGACACCTTTCTTGTCTGCAGCGACCGGCTGGAACCGGTCAGTCACCGGGTGGATCGGGGGACGTTTGAGCAGGCCTTGGCGGAATCCTTGCGTACCACCGAGGATACCTTGAGCGAGCGGCTGGCGGGGCAAGGCCCGACCCTGTGGCAGAAAGCGATCGGTGAGGCGGAGTTTCCCGCCAGCTTACGCATCGACATGGAGAGCGAGCCCGGGCGAACGCTCCTGCACGTACAGGCGCCGGACCGGGTGGGTCTCCTGCATGCGCTGACTGGGGCGATCGCGGATGAGGGGATGCAGATCGGTGTGGCGCGCATTACCACGGAAAAGGGGGCGGCGCTGGATACTTTTAGCCTGCTGGACCGGGAGGACCGGCCGGTGACGGATCCGGAGTGGCAGGAGCGGCTGCTCCATCGGCTCAAGGAGGTGGTCGGCCGGTGAGCGGCGAGCACCTCGAAATTTTTCCAGACGATCTGCCCGATGCCAAGCGACTGGCTCGGCGGGTGGTGGCCGCCCTGCGGAGGCGTTTTCGGGTGGAGCGAGTGGCGCTTTTTCTCCTGAACCCCAACCTGGGGGATTTGGAGGTAGAGGCGGCCGAGGGTCTGACGGCCGCCAAGCGCCAACGGCGGTGGGGGTTGGGCCAGGGATTGGTGGGATGGGTGGCCATCCGTGGGTTGGCGGCGCGTGCCGATGTAAAAAAAAGCAGGAATGCACTTGGTTCCGGCGGCAGCGAAATGGCCGCCCCGCTTATCGATGGGGACAAGCTGATTGGGGTCCTGGCGGTGGGAACGAGGAGAAAAAATTTTTTCCGGGAGGGTCAGGAAAAGGAATTGGCAACCATGGCACGGGAGGCCGGTGGCTGGATGGGGCTGGCATGGCAAGTTGCCGGGACCCGAGAGGAGGGGCAGAGGTCGGCCGCGCTCGCGGAGGTGGGGGCAGCGGTGGGCGCTGAGGAGACCGTGCCCGCCATCCTGCAGCGGGTGGCCCGCGAATCCCTCCGGCTGTGCGGTGCCAAAGTGGCGTCGATTTTTCTTCTGGATCCGCAGAAACAGGAGCTTCGCTTGGAGGTGTGTCTGGGGGCTTCATTGAAATATCGCCAGCAGGAACCGATCCCGGTACGGGAGTCGGCGCTTGGTTACGTGGTGGGAAGGCGGCGGCCGTTCACGCTGGCCCGGGTGGAGGAGAGCGCGCTCGATCTGCACACCGACCGGATTTTACGGGAAGGAGTGGCCTCGCTGGCGGCGGTGCCTTTGGTGGACCCGCATGAGGGACTGGGCGTGCTGGTGGTAGCCACGCGGCTGCCGCGCAGATTCCCCGATGCGGAGATCCGGCTGCTGACGGGGCTGGCGGGCTTGGCGGCCGCAGCCTTGGGTCGGGCGCGTCTGGCATCGCGACTGGACCAGACGGAGGAGGAGTTGCGAAAGCGGGAACGGCTCTCCTCCCTGGGAATGTTGGCGGCCGAAGTGGCCCATGAGGTGAGGAATCCACTGGCGGTGGTGCGGATGCTTTGGCACACGGCGATCCGGGGATTGACGGTTGCTGGGCCGCAAACCCGCGACCTGCAGTTAATCGAGGCAAAGTTGGGTCAGATGAACACCATCCTCGACCGAATTCTCAACCTGGCCCGCTCGGCCGATCCAAACATGCAGGAGGTGGATGCGGCTGAGGTGGTGGCAGAAGTGGCCCTGCTGACTCGGACGAAGCTGGCTTCGGCACGCATCCGGGCGGTCCTCAAGTTGCCCCCGGCTTCGACTGCACGGGTTCACGGCGACCGCTCCTTGTTGGAGCAAGCGTTTCTCAATCTGGTGCTCAATGGGGTGGAGGCGATGAAGGGCGGGGGGGAGTTGCGGATGGAGGCTCGGGTGGCCGGGGCGAACGTCATTTTGGCGGTGGAGGACCAGGGCTCGGGAATGGAAAAGGAAGTGGCCGTGCAGATGTTTGAGCCGTTCCTCACCCATCGTCCGGGCGGCACGGGGCTGGGTTTGGCGTTGGTGCGGCGGACCGTGGAGGTCCACGGGGGCAAGGTGCAGGTGCGATCGAAGCCAAGGAAGGGGACGAGGGTGGAAATTCACCTGCCGAAAAGCGGATCGGCGGCGGCCGTCCCGTTGTGAGGATTTGCCAGATTCCGATTTAGTTGATCAGTTTTTCCAACTCCTCGTCCTTCGGCACGCCGAGCTCCAGCGCCCGATTGTAGTGACGCTTGGCCAGCTCTTTGGCCGGAGGAGTTTGCGTCGCGTAAATCACGGCCAGATTGAAGTGGGCGTCTCCGTAGCTGTCATCCAATTCGATGGCCTTGCGACACTCCTGCTCGGCGGCCTCTTGCAGGCCCTTGCGGGACGAAGAAATGCCCAGATAGTTGCGTGTTTTGGCGTCGTTGGGGTCGAGGGCCACGGCCCGGCTGAGGACCTGGATGGCATCGTCATATTTCTCCGACTGCACGAGCACGATACCCAGCACGGAGTGGGAAAAGCCGTCGTTGGGAGCCACCCGGATAGCCTCCCGTAGCGCCTTTTCCGCTTCCGGGTATTTCTGCTGCTGAAACCGGACCACGCCGAGGTTGGAAAGAGCGTAGATGGATTGCGGGTATTGATTGAGAATTTCTTGGTAGGCGGCGGCGGCTTCATCGAATTTTTTTTCGTTGTATAGGGCGGTGGCTTTCGCGGCGGTCTCCTTGAACTCGTCGGGAATGCGCGGTTTCTCCGCAAAAGATTGTGGACCCGAAGGTTTTTCAGCGCTGCTGCTGAGCGTGGCCGTAGTCCCGGCCGCTCCGGTTGCGGCGGGGGTCTCGGGCTCGGGTGCCATTAAGGAAGGGGCGGACACCTTGAGCATATTTTCCTCCTCGGCATTCAGGGCGACCAAAGGGGAACTCAACACTTCCATTTGTGTTTTCAGGGCCTCGGTGGAGACAGCCAGATTTTTGAACTCATCCAGCACCAGTCGCCGGGCGGCCTCACGGCGCGCCTGCTCCTTGAGCTGGCGGTCTAGGATTGAACGGAGCATGGCGTTTTCTTTGGCCAAGGTGGAGTCAGATTTCCCGGCCGTGCCCGCCAGTTGGAGCTGGCCGGTTAGGTCGGCGATTTGCTTTTGGTAGTCGCTGTTTGCACGGGCCAGTTCGGCTGATTTGGTGTTGGCTTCCGCCAATTTTTTCTCAAGGGCATCCACTTGGCTGCGGAGAGCGAGGACTTCTCCGCCGAGCTCGCCGCCAGCGGCCTTCTTTAAATTGTCCTCCGCACTCGTCAACTTGGTGCGCAGGTCGGCGTTCTCCTGTTGCAGGGCGGCCACATTCGCGTCGGCCGGGGCACCTGTGGAAAGCTTTTCTTGCAGGCCCTTTTTGTCCGCCAAGGCT
>VHDM01000020.1 GCA_016876055.1 Verrucomicrobiota bacterium | reverse complement strand
TCGAAAAAGTCACGGATCCCGGAACGGGGCACGGCCCGCACATGATCCGCCAGAAAATCGCCGGGCTTCTTCAAGGGGATACCGCCAGCCGCTCCGCCCGCTCATCCTCGAGGAACAGAACGCCGGCCTCCTTGTACGTCTTCAATTGAAAATGGGTGGCGGTGGAGATCACGCCTTGGATGGTGGACAGCTTCTCCGCCACGAACGTAGCCACCTGCTTCAGATCCGGCCCTTCCACCGTAATCAGCAGATCGTATCCACCGCTCATCAGCTGACAGGAGACGACTTCAGGATAACGGGCGACGCGGGCCGCGATGCGGTCGAAACCCCCGTCCCGCTCCGGCGTGATCCGGACCTCAATAACCGCCCGCACCCCGCCGTTTCCGGTTTTATCGGGATCCAGGATCGCCCGGTAACCGAGGATCACCCGGTCGGCCTCATATTGTTTCAGGGCCGCTTCGATTTCCTTTTCCGTTTTACCGGTGAGCCGGGCGAGTTCCGCCGGTGTGGCGCGGCCCTTTTCCTTAAGAATTTGCAACAGGGCGTCCATGGGAGTTCGAAAGGGGACGCCCGCGGCGGAGGATTAGGGAACGAGGAAGATTTTCCCCGTGTAGGGGCACTTCACTTCAGTCCCGGGGGCAAAACCCTTCACATCCACCAAGCCGGCGTAGGGAGCATACGGGCTGCGCACCATTCCGGGTTTGCCGGAAACTTTTTCTCCCTTGGGGTAGCTGGCTTTGGCCGGGGCGGACGCACCGGTGGCATCCGGCGGCGTCCACGGACGCTTTTCCTCGGTCGAGGCCGTCGAAGGCTTGGTCTCATCCACCGGCTTGCTCTCGGTGGAGGAGCTGTGGGTTGCCGTCGTGTCCCCGTAGGTGGTGGTCACATCGGTGGCATCATCCGGCACCGTGCAGCCCGCCCATAGGGCCAAAGCTGGAATCGTTAGAAAGTTTTTCAGCGGAAAGTTCATGAGCTTCAAAGAATAACCGAAAAAGCCGGCCCCGGCAACCCCGGGCTAGGCCTGGACGAAGGACAGCTTGATCCGGAACTCAGCCTTCTCTTTCGGCTTCAGGTCCAAATGTTGCCCCAGAAGGAAAGAATTTCCCTGTCGGATCGGCCCCTCCGGCCCCGCCTCGACATCCAAAAGCGGATAACCCCATGCCAGCGGCAAATTGTCCGTCATGATCCGGACTTCCATCCCGTCCACGCTTCGGGCCGACAGTCCTTTGACCCCGGTGGTTTGCCAGCTTTCCCGGTCGGTTTTTTGCAGATCCCCCGCCTTCACGATGCCCCGGCCTCCTTGGTCGGGCCCCAGATTCAAGTTCAGCTCGGTGGCAAAGACCGCCTCCAGCGGCAGCGTTCCCGTGTTGGTCAGTTGGAAGGAAACCTCCACCCGTCCGCTGGCCGCATCCATGGCATAGACCTTGTCCAGCTGGCAGGGTTGCCGCAGTCCCATCCGGTACAAACCGCCGTCCCGAAAAAGCTCGATCGTCACCCGGCTGCCCGTCTGTCGCATCTGGCGAAGCTGAAAAGGCTGCAGGATAAAGTCCCCCAACTCGGGATAGGTGCCCGCCGACAACTGCTCCACCGTGGTCCCCCGTGCAAACAGGTGTTCCTGAAAAATATTGCGCTCATACCAATCCGCCACGGTAGGCGGTGCCGCATTCGTTCCTTCATCCCGTCGCGTCAGCGTGTTTCCCAGATTGCGGCCCCGGGCCGGTAACCCCAGCTCCAGACAACATCCCCCCTGATGCGGCGCCACCAGCATCGTCAGGGCGGGGTGGGCGGCGGAAATCTCCAGCTGGCCGTCCGCGTCAAAATCCTCCCGCAAGAGCTCCGTTTCTTCCTGCCCCTGACGCAGTTCTGCCTCGGCGGAAAGGAGTTCTTTCCAGATGGCCTCCCGCAAATGGGGCAGATGCAGGCCACCCTTGGTGCCGTGCCATTGCGCCGTCGAACACTGCGCCCGCCAAAGCTTGTCCTGGATGGACCGGGTTCTGGGACCCTTGCCTTGGGCCCGCAGTTTCCGGCCCAGAATCAGGTTTTTGCGGTACACCAGGTTCACCTCGCTGTAGCGCACCCGGAACGAGGACCAGGATCCCCCGCGGAAAAAGGGCAGCAGCCTTGGCGCATCGTAGCGCTGACTTAGCTGGGCCCGCTCCCGGAAAAATTCCCGTCGGGCTGTCCCCGGGAGCGACCATCCCCCCAACTCCACCGGCGTCCCCGGCGGCAACGCCACCCGCCCCTTCGCCGCCTGCCTTTGGATCTGCGCCCGGCCCGTCAGGGTGTGAATCCACGAGGCCGATTCCTCGATTTTCGTGAACAGGGTTTCCAAATACGCGGCCGCCCCGCCGTTCAGGGAGGACCATGTGTCCAGACCGGCCGCCAATGTCAGCGTGATGTCCTCCCCACGGTTGGCCACCCGGCGGAGGTGGCCGCAGAGGTCGTCCCATGAGGCGTGCGGGATCAACCGCGCCAGGTCGGGACAGGTCGGAAACACCGTTAAAAGATCCCCGGCTTGGTCCGTCACGTAGTGACCGTTCAGCTTGGCCGGAGAAATTCCCGCCTGAAGAAAATACGAGCCTTCCACCGCCGCATACTGGATTCCCGCGCGGTTGAAGGATCCGCAAAGGGAAGGCCCCCACACGCCCTCCGCCAACCATGCCCCCGCCGGCTCCGCCCCCAGCCGGTGTTTCAGCCAGCCGGCCATCATCGCCAGCTGCCCATCGCGATCCTCCTCGCCCCACTCCACCAGCACCGGCTCGTAAAATCCGCCCGTCAACATCTCCACCCGCCCCGTCCCCACCAGCTCGCGGAGCTGCTCCACCATCTCCGCATGCCGCTCCGCCAACATTTCCAGCAGCACTCCGCTCAGGTGCAGGTTTACCGACACACCGGGATGCCGCTGGAGCACCGCCAGCACCGGCCGGTAGGTCTCCTCCACAATCCGGTCCACCACGCTGGCGAAATTCCCCAGCGGTTGGTGCAGATGAAGACAGAGAACCAGATTCACGTTTTTCATGCTTGCTCCGGCTTAGACAAACCAGTTTTTCATGTCGTGACTTTTGTTGGGCCCGGTAAATTCAAGCAAGCCTCGTTCCGGGTACCGTTCCGCCTCCATCCCCCCCCGCAGAACCCGCACCAGGCAGCTCACTTCCGCCCCGTCGTTCCGCCAGCCCAGATTGGCAAAAGGCACCCGCACCTGCAGCCCCCGCCCGCCGATGGCTTCCGCTTCCCCCGCGACCGCGTCAAAATCGACCCCATTGGTCGAGCGGGTCACTTCCACCCTGCCTCCGTCCCCCGCCGGCACCACCCGCACCTTCGCCTCCACCGGCAGGCTAAAATCGATCCAGACCTCCTCACCCACCGGCGGCTTGCCATCGATCCGGAAATAGAAATCTTTCTCTCCAAATCCGTACCAAATCGCCCGCACCCGCCGATCGCCCTGGGCCATCGCCCCCTGGTCACGCCACGCCTCGTATTTGCCCGCTCCAGACCAGTCCAAATAACTTGGACGCGGCCCCAAGGTGGGCTCAATCGACCGTGAGGGCGGATGGCCCAACCGGACCTCGGCCGCGCAGATCGGCACGCTTAAGGCCGCCGGCGGCACGGCGCCCAGCCGCCGGTACACGTTCTGCAGTCGCGTGCGGAACAGGGCATCGAAAATCAGATCGCTGTCCGTCTGAAAATCCGGCCCGTACCACCAGAACCAATCGCTCCCCTCCGCCGCATAGAGGTCGTCCCAGGCGGCTTGGCAGGTCTCCGCCGGCACCTCGCCGCGGCTCTCCGCCCGCCTGAGAAACTCGCGCGTTCGCCGGACCCAGTCCCACGCCCGGTTTTCCTCCGCGTCCCCGATCCAAATGTCGAAATTGGCGCCAATCCAGGATCCTGAATGGATCCGCCCCGTCGCCACGCCTTCCCGGCCGTCCAAGGCCCCGCCCAGGGTCTGGGTTCGCATCCGGTTTGCTCCCGCCAACCGTCGGTAAAATTCGTTGAGAAAACCCTCGCCGCTGTCCGCAAACGCTTCCCATGCATTTTCCCCGTCCAGCGCCAATGTCACCACCCCGCCTTTGGGCATCACCCCGGCAATATGCTCCAGATGGACCTGCAGATAATCCGCTGCCGCCTTGGCCTCGGTCCGCGCCGCCGTGAACCCGATGTAATCCGACAACGGCCGCTCCCGGAAGAGCGCCTTGAGCGTCGCCCCCTGCTCCTCCACGCGCCAGGGTTGGAACAGCTCCACGTGATCCACTTTTTTCCCCTGCGCCTCCAGACCGCGAAACAGGACCGCCTCATCCGCACAGAAATACTCAAACCCCGCCTTGGCGATCAGGGGGACCACCTCCGGACTCACCGATCCCTCGGAGGGCCAAAGCCCCCGCGCCTTCCGCCCAAACACCCGGGTATGCGCCTCCTGCGCCCGCTCCAATTGCGCCCTCGCATCCTCCGGCGCCTGCATCCGCTCGGGTAAACGCGCCCACGGCATCGCCCGCTTGGCCACGTCGGTGTCCACCAACAGGGGCAGGATCGGATGGTAGAAAGGTGTGGTCGTCAGTTCCACCTGCCCGCTCTCGGCCAGACCCCGATACTCCCCCAAAATTCCCCGCACCGTTTCCTGATGGATCTCCAAAACCCTTTTCTTTTCCTCCTCCGAGAAGTCCCGCCCTTTGCGGATCAACTCGTTCAGCTCGGGATACCGCTTGCGCACCGCGAATCCGCACCAAGCCAAATTGAACCAGACCTGCAGATCCCGCAGATCCCCCTCCCTGAATCGCCGCAAATTCTGCAGGTTGACCGTCCGCCGCCCGCGTAGGTCCAACAGCTGCCGATACCGCGGATAGGGCTCAATGCTGGTGTGCCAGTTGATCTTGAAGAAATGCTCAAGCAGCGCGGCCTTCTCCGGTTCGTTCAGCTCCTGGGCGGGCGTGGCCGCCAGCCGACCCCACCGGTCCTTGACCTTTCCCGCCGCCATCTGCTCGATCTGCTGGACCAGCACGGGCGTCAAATTGAAGTTCATCTTCACCTGGGGATGGCGCCGGGCCATTTCGGCCATGTCGGCGTAGCCCCGCACCGTGTGCAACCGCACCCACGGCATCAAGGCCTCGCCGGTGACCGCGTCGAGGTAGGAGGGTTGATGAAAATGCCAGAGCAGAACAACGTCAGCCATGCAGGGTCGCCTCGCGGAGGACGCTGGTCGCCTCTTCGGGCAGGGTCGGATTGATGTAGAAACCCGTGCCAAACTCAAAGCCCGCCACCCCGGTCAACCTTGGCAGGATCTCGATGTGCCAGCGGAAATCCGCGTCGAGGGTTGTCCAGGAGTCCGGCCGGCGGCTCCGCCGGAACGGCGCAGTGTGCAGGATCAGGTTGTAATCCGGATGATTCAGGGCGCTTGCGTAGGCCCCCAACGTTTTCTGCAGCGCTTCCGCCAAATGCACCAGGTCCGCATCGCTGCTGGCGTGAAAGTCCGCCTGCTGGCGCCGTGGCATCACGCAGGTTTCAAAGGGAAAACGGCTGGCGAAAGGGCAAAACACCGTAAAGCCGTCGTTTTCAAAAACCAGCCGATCCCCTGATTTACGCTCTGCTTTGAGAATGTCTTCAAACAGATTGCGGTCTTTCTCCAAATAGTAGGCGCGGGCCGCGCAAAGTTTTTCTTTCACCACGATCGGCGTGACCGGCAGGGCAATCAGCTGGGTGTGGGCATGGGGCATGGTCGCGCCCGCCTTGGCGCCCTGGTTTTTAAAAATGAGGATGTAGTGCATCCGCAGGTCTTTGGAGAGGTCTTGCACCCGGGATCGGCACGCCTCCAACACTCTCGTGACCCCTGGCAGACTCTGTTTTTCCAGCGGGAGCTGCGGGTGCGGGGTTTCCACGATCACCTCATGGGCACCCACCCCGTTCATCCGGTCATAAAATCCAAACGCTTCCTTTTCCAGCTCCCCTTCCACGCGGAGCGCGGGGAAACGGTTGGGCACCACCCGCACCTGCCAACCGGGTCCGTTGGCCGCCCCACCATGGGGCCGGATCGCGTACAGCTCCGGCGGGGTGTACGCCTCATGACCTTCCAAAAAGGGGTCCTCTTCCGGCTTGGTCGGAGGCATTTCCTCGCAGCGATACCGTTCCGGGCGAATTTGCCGTTCGGGACTGAAGACAATCCACCGTCCCACCACCGGGTCTTTTCTCAGCTCTGGCATACCAAGTCCCCTTTCATCCTTTCTTTTTTCTCCCGGAGGAGAGCCCCGCGGACGAGCGGTACACCGTGTCATAGGCCGGCACCGCCGCACCCCAACCCCAGTCCCGTCTCATCCCGTCTTGGCGGGCCTCCTCGATCCTCGCGGGTTCGTCCCACCACGCCAAGGCCTGATCCAAACCCTTGCGGAGGCCCGTAACGGAATTGGCCGGAAACCGGATCCCACAGCCTGACTTTTTCGCCGCGCTCTTGGGCTGGACGCTGTCGTGAAGTCCCCCCGTGTCCGCCACCACTGGAATCGCTCCGTACCGCATCGCGTACATCTGGGTCAGTCCGCACGGCTCGGATCGTGACGGCATCAGGAAAAAATCGGCTCCCGCAAAAATCCGCCGGGCCAACCCCTCGTTGTGTTCCAATCGCACAGCCACCCGACCCGGCAGGTTCTTTTCCAGCGCCTTGGCCGCCTCCTCCAGCTCGGTCTGCCCTTTTCCTAAAACCACCAATCTGCCTCCCTTTTTCACCAACTCCTTGGCCGTGCCCAGCGCCAGATCCACCCCCTTGTCTTCCGCCAACCGCGTCACCATCCCGAAAATCGGGCGCCCGTTTGCCGGCTCCAGTCCCATCTCCTTCTCCAGGGCCGCCCGGCAATCCTCCCGGCCCTGGGGCTGGGCGGAGCTGAAATTCTTTTTTAACTCCACGTCGCTCTCGGGATTCCACGACTCCTCATCAATGCCGTTGAGGATTCCGCTGAGGTGAGCCGCCCGGCCCTGCAACACTTCATGAAGCCCATGACCGAACGCCTCGGTCTGAATCTCCCGCGCGTAGCTGGGGCTAACGGTGGTAACCTCATGCGCCAACAGGATGGCCCCCTTCAAAAGATTCACCTTTCCATAAAACTCCAGCGTCTCCGGCCGGAACATCTCCCCCGGCAGGCCGAGCCTGGGAAAATCCGATCCCGGAAATTCCCCTTGGTACCGCAGGTTGTGGATCGTGAACACGGTCCGCATCGGCAGATGCACCACCGAAACCAAGGCCGGGATCAGTGCGGTGTGCCAGTCGTTGGCGTGGAGGATCTCCGGCACAGGCTCAATGTGCCGCGCCAGTTCGAGCGCCGCGCGGGAAAAGAAAACGAAACGGTCCAGCGAGTCCGGATAGTCCCCTCCGCCCTCTCCGTACGGATGGGCCCGGTCAAAATACTCATCCCGCTCGATCGCATACAGGCTGACCCCGCCCCTCCGCCCCTGCCAAACCCGGCTGGCCCACGTCCCGTTGGCCACCGGCACCGGTAGCTCCAGGTTGGTCCGCCGGAATTCTCCCGACTTTTTCAGACTCCGGTGCAGCGGTACGGCCACGCTTACCGAGTGGCCCGCCGCCGCCAGCGCTTGTGGCAGGGCTGCCGCCACGTCCGCCAATCCGCCCACTTTGGCGTGGGGAGCCAACTCTGCCGCCACGAATAGGATGTTCATGAGATGAATCTTCCATTATGCCCTAGGTTCCATGCCCGCCGCCAGCCGCTTGCCGGACCGAATCCTCGCGCTCCTGCAGGGAAAAAAAGCCGCTCCCCTCGACGTCCCCTCTTTATCCCGAAAGCTGCGCGTACCCCCGGGGGCCATTAGCCGCACCCTGACCGCCCTGGAAAAGGAGGGGCGCGTGGCCCGCGTCCGCCACGACCGCTGGATCTCTGCCGGCTCGGCCGATCTGATCACCGGCACCATTCAGTTTCATCCCCGCGGTTTCGCCTTCGTCACCCCGGCCGAGGGCGAGGGACCCGACCTCCGCATCGACGCCGAGGACACCGCCACCGCTTTGCACGGCGATCTGGTCGTGGCCCGCCTCCAGCGTCCCTCCTTTACCGGCCGCCGAAGAAGCGACGGTGAGGAAAGACCGCGCGGACGCGTGATCCGTATCCTTGAGCGCCGCAACGACAAGATCGTCGGCACCCTGCAAAAAACCGCCCGCTTCTTCATCGTCATCCCCGACGATCCCCGCCTCCAGCACAACCTCTACGTGCCCGAACCCGGCACGGCGGGTTCCCCCGCCGCCACCCCCGGCGACAAGGTCGTCGCCCGCCTGACCGAATGGAAAAATCGGCACACCAATCCAGAGGGTATCCTCGTTGAGCGGCTGGGCCGACGCGAGGATCCGGGCGTCGATATCCTCTCGATTGTCCGCAAATTCGATCTGCCCACCGAGTTCCCTCCCCAAGCCATCACCGAAGCCTCCTCCTTTCCCAAAGTCGAGCTGCCGGACAAACCCTTGGATCGTGAGGACCTGCGCGGCGAGTTCGTCATCACCATCGATCCCGACACCGCCCGCGATTTTGACGACGCCATCTCCCTAGAAGAGCTCCCCGGCGGCCATGCCGAGATCGGCATCCATATCGCCGATGTCTCCCACTACGTCCGGCCCGGCTCCGCTCTGGATGAAGAAGCCCGCCGGCGCGCCAACAGCGTCTACCTCGTCAACGGAGTCATCCCCATGCTTCCTCCCCGTCTGTCGGACGACCTCTGCTCCCTGCGGCCGCGGGAACAGCGCCTCACCTACTCGGCCTTCGTCCGGATCGGACCTGATGGGCGCATCGGCACCGCCCGCTTCGACCGCTCCGTCATCTATTCCCGCCACCGCCTTACCTATCAGGAGGCTCTCGGGCGCTTGCGCCGACCCGCCACCGACGATCTCGACCGTTTTCTCCAAAAGGCCTGGACGTTTGCCTCGGCTCTTCGCAAGCGTCGCTTCGCCAGCGGCGCTCTCGACCTTGATTTTCCCGAACTGCGCGTCCTGCTCGACGAGAGAGGCCGGCCAAACCGGATCGAAAAGGAGTCCTCCGACGAGTCCCACCAGTTGATCGAGGAGTTCATGCTCCTTGCCAACGAAGCCGTGGCCCGCCACCTCAACCGGGAACACCGCCCTTCCCTTTACCGCATCCATGAGGTCCCGGACGAATCACGCCTGGCGGAGTACCGCCAGCTCCTCATGGCCCACGGCATCAAAGCCGGTGACCTCACCCAGCGCGGGGAGATTCAGAAAATCCTCAAACTTCTTCCAGGCCGGCCCGATGGATATGCCTTGAAGATCGCGTTGCTGCGTTCGCTGAAACGTGCGGTCTACTCGCCGAAAAGCCTCGGCCACTTTGGCCTCGCCAAGGCCCACTACACGCACTTCACCTCCCCGATCCGTCGTTATGCCGATCTGCTTGTCCACCGCACTTTGGCCCACCCCCGCGGAGCCCCCAAGACTTTAAGTGAAACCCTCAACCGGTTGGCCCAGCACCTCTCACGGCAGGAACGCACCGCCGCCGAGGCCGAACAGGAATCCAAAAAGCTCAAGCTGCTGGAATACCTGGAGGCCCAAGCCGGCCCCAAGGCCACCCAGACCTTTGCGGCAGTCATCACCGAGGCGACCAACTTCGGGCTGTTGGTCGAACTGCCGGATTTTCTGCTCTCCGGCCTGATCCACGTCTCGGCCCTGACCGATGATTTCTACTCCTTCGACCCCGTCCGGCGCCACCTGCGCGGCCGCCGCCACGGGAAAACCTACCAGGCCGGCGCCCCTCTCCGCGTCGCCGTCCTCCGCATCGACTTCCCCAAACGCCAGGTCGATTTTCGACCGGCCTGAGCCTTACGCAAACTCCACCTGCACCACCGTCGCATCTTCAATTCCCTCAAGCAAAAGGGAACCGTGATCGGCGGTGACGAACTTGGCCGCCCCCTTGGACCATTCCCGCCCCCCTTCCTTCTCCCGGATTTTTCCCGCCGCCACAAAAAGATAACGAAAGCTCTTGGGGTTCGGCACCAGTTCCCGCAGTTCCCCGGGCCCCAGCCACCAGCGCGTGATCTTGAAATGGTCGCACACCAGCATTCGCTCCCCCCGGGGCTGGACGAAAGCCGGTTCATGGTCGTCCCACCGGATCGAGGCCAGTGCCTCCTGCACGTGGAGCGCGCGGGGGTTGCCGGCATCATCTTTCCGACCCCAGTCGTACACGCGGTAGGTGGTATCGGAATTCTGCTGAATCTCCAAAATCACGTTACCGGCGCCAATGGCGTGCACCCGGCCCGAGGGCAGAAACATCGCCGCCCCCGGCTCTGTCTTCAGCCGATGAAAACAGTCTGCCACGGTTCCAGAGCTGAGCGCTTTTTCAAATTCTCGTCGGTTCACCCCACGCCTGAGCCCAGCGAGGATTTCCGCCTCGGGCTGGGTCTCCAGGAAAAACCACATTTCGGTCTTCGGCTCACCGGCCAGCTCCCTGGCCCGTTCCGCGGGAGGGTGAACCTGCAGGGAGAGCTTGTCCTGCGCATCCAGCAGCTTGATCAGGATGGGGAAACGCTCCGTATCCGGCGCCCTGGATCCAAACAGTCTTTTCCTTTCCGGCCCGCTCCACAGCTCGGGCAGCCTTTGGCCGGACTCTTTTTCCCGCGACTGGGCCTCCGGCCGGTCCACCAGCTCCCATGTCTCCCCGATCTTTTTTCCTTCCGCTAAATTCCGCCCAAACCGCTCGGCCAGGTTGCGCCCGCCCCAGATTCTTTCCTGGGCTAACGGTTCAAACTCCCAGATCGCCATGGAGGGATCGTAGCGGGCCTTCCCCCCAAACATCAAAAATCAAAAATCCTCCGCCTCCCAACCTCGACCATCCTGGTAGGCGGCTCCCACCTTCCATCCTTCTGCCTCCCAGTAAAAGGGTACCGTGAGCCGCCTTTCCCCCTGCCCACTGGTTCGGATCACTTCCACCTCGGCATACTCCTGGGCGGCGAATCGAGGCAGATCGCTGAAACGGTAGGTGGCGGCCTGCTCCCGGTCTTTCCTTGCCACCAGCCCCAGCGCCGCCTGCGGCTCCCATCCCTCCGCACGGATTTTCTCCACCAAAGGCCTCGACATCACCGCTTCCAACTCCCGGTGCTTACCCTCGTTGGCCGTTTGGATCATCCCTTCCACCTGGGAAACCAAGCGGGCGCGCGGATCCGGTCCGCATCCGGAGAGACCAATTGTCCCCAGCATGAGGCTGGCCCCCCATAAACTTGCCTTGGAAAAACCCATCCTTTCGCTTCATTAAACACACCCATTCCCCATGGCTAAATCAAAACCCGCCCGCGTCGGCCCCAGCCTCGGCCAGGAGGTCATCGCCCTTGCCATCCTCGGTTCCGGCATCCTTCTCCTCCTCGCCCTTTTTTCCTTCGACCCACGCGACCTCGCCTTCTACTCCCAACCGGCCCAGGACCCCAAGGCCAATCTGGTCGGGCCCGCCGGTGCCTACCTCGGGGGAATCCTTTTCCTCCTCTTTGGGCTCGGCTCCTACCTGTTCCCCACTGTTTTTATCGCTGGGGGACTGCTGCTCTTTTTTGCCAAGGAGGTCCGCTATTCCCAAAAATTCCTTTATCTCGGTGTTTTACTTGTCACCGGAGCCTGCCTGCTGCAGCTCGCCGCCCCGGCGGTCGGCCCATCCCTGGCCAACCCGCTCTTCTCCGGCGGCCAAGGCCTCGACGGCGCCCCCTCCCCCGCCGGCAAGATGCCGGGCGGCTATATCGGCTACTTCCTCAACGACAAGTTTCTCGCCCCCATCCTGGGAACCGTGGGGGCAGTTCTGGTCTTCGGCCTTTCCTACTTGGTGGTTCTGGTTCTGCTTTTTGAATTCCGCCCCGCTGAACTCGCCCGCGCTTTTGGCGAAGCCGGCCGCGCCATCGTGGACCAGTATTGGGACTACCGGATCCGCAAGGCCGCCCCGGACCAGCGCATCGAACTCGAGCAAAAGAAACTCGAGATTGAACAAAAACGCCTCCACCGCCGCCTTGCCAAGGAAAAGGCCGAGGCCGCCAAGAAATCCTCCGAGCCTGCACCGGCAAGCACTCATCGTCCCTCACCCAAGATTGTCGACACCACGATCAATCCATTCCCCTCCGCTCTGCCTGGAGCCACCTCCCCCAAGGCCAAGACCGCCCCCACCAAACCCGAGAGTCAGGAAAAACCCGAGAAACCCGCCACGAAAATCAAGGATCTGGGCAAACCGGTCTCGCCGCTGGCCTCACTTGCCACCGAAACCCCCGCGTCGGCCACCCCCTCCAAGCCGAATCCTCCTAAACCGCCCACCCCCGCCGCCGTTCGCCCATCTTACAACGCCTACAAGCTTCCTTCCGTGGATCTCCTTCAGAAATCCGAAAAGGAGGCCCGCCCCACCTACACCGAGGACGAGCTCAAAACCAACCAGCAACGCATCGTCGAGGCTCTCGCCCATTTCGACATCGAAGTCAGCCCGGGCGACATCACCCGGGGTTCCACTATCACCCGCTACGAACTCTATCCCGCTCCCGGTGTCCGCGTGGAGCGCATCGTCAATCTCGAGCGCGACCTCGCCCGGACCATGAAGGCCGAACGCATCAATATCCTTGCCCCCGTCCCCGGGCGCGACACCGTTGCCATCGAGGTCGCCAACTCCGCCAAGATCAAAGTCCTGCTTCGTGATTTGCTCGATTCCGGCGAGTGGGCCGGCTCCCGCGCGCATCTTCCCGTCTCCCTCGGCAAGGACGTCTACGGCGCCACCTTGGTTGATGACCTGGCCGATCTTCCCCACCTGCTCATCGCCGGCACCACCGGCTCCGGAAAATCCGTCTGCATCAACACTCTCCTCCTCAGCCTTCTCTATCGTTTCGGCCCCGATGACCTCCGCCTCATCCTCATCGATCCCAAAGTCGTCGAGCTCCAGGTCTACAATCGCCTGCCCCACTTGGTGGTTCCCGTGGTGACCGAGCCTAAAAAAGTCCTCCTCGCCCTCAAATGGGTCATCAACGAAATGGAAAAACGGTATCGTTACATGGCCAAGGCCGGCGTCCGCAATATCGGCACCTTTAACTCCCGCTCCCGCGTGCCCAAAAATATCGAGGAGCTCGACCTCGCCCCACGGCTGGAGGGCGAGGAGCCCCCGCCGCCTGCTGCCGAGGAACCTTTGCCCGACCGCCTTCCCTTCATCGTCGTGATCATCGACGAGCTGGCCAACCTCATGCAGGTTGCCCCGGCCGAGGTTGAAAATGCCATCGCCCTGCTTTCCGCCAAGGCCCGTGCCGCCGGCATCCACCTGGTCATCGCCACGCAGACCCCGCGCGCCGCCGTGATCACGGGCGTCATCAAAACCAACGTCCCGGCCCGCATCGCCTTCCAGGTCCCGTCCGGTGTCGACTCCCGTGTCATCCTCGACGAGTCCGGAGCGGAAAACCTCCTTGGAAAGGGCGATCTTCTCTATCTCCGTCCGGGCGCCAGCAAACTCATCCGGGCCCAGGGAGCTTTTGTCAGCGAGGAGGAGGTGTCCCGGGTCATCGATTTCATCGCCGCCCAGGCCAAGCCCTACTACGAACAGGAAATTCATGCCAAAATGACCAAACCCTCCTCCGGGGACTCTGAACTTTCCGAAAAAGATGAGGAATTGATGGCGCGGTCGCTGGAGGTCATCAAAACGGAAAAAAGAGCCTCCACCTCGTTGCTGCAGAGGAGGTTGGGACTGGGCTACGGCCGCGCGGCTTGGGTGATTGATCAATTTGAGTCCCGGGGTATTATTGGACCGAAAGATGGCGCAAAGGATCGGGAGATCCTCGTCGATCTGGATGCGGTCCAATTATGAAAAGCAAACAAGCTCCGAGGCCCGAGAAGAACGAAAACGCGTCCGTTGGCTCCCAACTGAGCGTTGCCCGTCTTCGCCATGGTTGGACCATCGAGGAAACGGCCGCCCGCACCCGTCTCCACCCCAACGTGATCCGCAACCTTGAGGCGGACCGCTTCGACAAACTTCCCAGCCTCGCCTACATCCGCGGCTTCCTCCGCATTTACTCCCGCGAGCTCGGCCTGGATCCCAAAACCATTCTCCGCGAATTCCAACCCAGCTCCACCACTGAGGAGGACTCCATCCTCGATCTCCGCCCGGAAATGCTTGAAGCCCTGCCCACCCGGGCCACCGAGCCCGTCGTCACGTCCCGCAAATTAGGCTTTGGCGTGCTGGCCGGGGCCGCGGTCTTCGTCATCGCCGTTCTCGGCATCCAATTGTATCGCGTCTGGCCCGTGAAATCCCCCCAGGATCCAACCACGCTGGCCCCCATCGGCGCTGACCCGAAGACCGTGGGCTCCGGCCAAAACCAGGCACCCCAACCGAAAGCGCCTGGCGAGGAGCCTTTCGTCAAAGCGGCCCTCCCGGTCAAATCGGCCGAATCAGCGGCCCAGAACACCCCCCCGCCTTCCCCGGCCACATCCCTGCCCCCCGTGCAGACCTCTGACCAAGCTCCGCCCAAACCCGCCGTTCCCCACCAACTCCGCATTTATGCCAAGCAGGATACCTGGGTCCGGATCGTGGCGGTCCAGGACGGCAAGGAAGAGGTGCTTTTCGAGGACACCATCGATGAGGACGAGATGATGCCCCGCAAGCGGGACGATGCCTGGACCGGTGACTCCTTCATTGTCACGACCCGGGAAGCCGCCGACGCCGAGATCATTTTCAACAATTCCAATTTCGGCACCTACGAAAAACCCGGCCCCCAGACCTTCCGCCTCCCGGCTCGCTGAGCCGGTTGTCACCTTCCCCGCCCCGTGTCGGCAAAAGTCGGCCTGATTTCGCTCGGTTGCGCCAAAAATTTGGTGGACTCCGAAATTATGTTGGGCCACCTCCGCTCGGCCGGCATGGATCTTACCTCCGACTCCGCCGAGGCCGATGTCCTCATCGTCAATACCTGCGCTTTTATCGACTCTGCCAAAACGGAGAGCATCCAAGCCATCCTCGAGGCCCATCGCGACCGCGGCCTGCAGCGTCGGCGGGCCCACCAGCGCCTGATCGTGGCAGGTTGTATGTCCCAGCGGTTCTCCGCCGAGCTGGCCGGCGAAATGCCCGAGGTGGATGCCTTCATCGGGCTGGATCAGCTGGAGGAGGTTGCCCCCGTAGTCCGTCGCGTTCTCTCCCGCGCTCCCCATGCCCCTCCCGAGGATCTCGTTTCCGACCAGCTCCCCGTCTACATCCCTGATTTCGACACTCCCCGCTGGCGACTGACTCCCAAACATTACGCCTATGTGAAGATTGCCGAGGGTTGTAACCACCCCTGCTCCTTCTGCGTCATCCCGCAAATGCGTGGCAAACACCGCAGCCGCACCGTGGAATCCGTTCGCCGGGAAGTCGAGCGCCTGGTCTCCGAGGGCGTCAAGGAGGTGCTGCTGATTTCCCAGGATACGACTTATTTCGGCATGGATCGCTGGACGGAGGGCCGGAGTCCACGGGCCAAGGTCTCCTCAGGACGGGGCGAAAGTCTCATTGATCTGCTCGAGGCACTCCATTCGATTCAGGGGGAGTTCTGGATCCGGCTCCTGTACACCCACCCGGCTCACT
The DNA here is from genome assembly GCA_016876055.1 of Verrucomicrobiota bacterium. GTDB lineage: Bacteria > Verrucomicrobiota > Verrucomicrobiia > Methylacidiphilales > Verrucolacustridaceae > Verrucolacustris. The sequence continues at coordinate 3,239 of VHDM01000020.1, read as the reverse complement.
GGTCGGACGACCTCATCGCCGCCATCGCCCGCCTGCCTAAGGTCGCCCGCTACGTCGACATGCCTCTCCAGCACGTGGAGGAAGGCATGCTCCGCGATATGCGCCGGGAGACCTCCGAGGCCCACATCCGGGAACTGGTGGCGAAACTCCGCGCCGGCATCCCCGGCCTCGCCATCCGCACCACCTTCATCGCCGGCTTTCCCGGCGAAACCGATGCCCAATTCGAAACCCTTCTGGATTTTATCCGCGGAGCCAAGTTCGACCGCATGGGCGTTTTTACCTACTCCCAGGAATCCGGCAGCCGGGCCGCCAAGATGTCGAACCAGATTCCCGCGGCCGTGAAAAAAGCCCGCTACCGAAAGGCCATGGCCGCCCAGCAGGGAGTGGCCAAGGAAAGAGCTGCCTCGCAGGTCGGCAAAACCCTGCGCGTGCTGGTCGATACCCCCGAGGCCGCCCGGACTGAGGCCGATGCCCCCGAGGTCGACGGCAAGGTGCTCCTCTCCCGCCCCGGCACGCCGGGCACCTTTGCCGACGTCACCATCACCGGCCATAAAATCTACGACCTGATAGCCTGATCCGCGCGTCCTTAGTTACCCGCGGCCCGCCACTCCTGCCCTTCCCTTCGTCTTCATCTTCATCTTAATCTTATCCAGTGACGATTCCTGATTGGCTTACCCTCGGCCGCGTAGCCACGACCTTCGTCTTGCTGACTCTTCTCCAGGCTTGCGCCCATCCGCCCGTTCCCCTGTGGACCGCTTGGCTCGCGCTGGGCCTCTTTGCCGCCGCCGCTCTGACGGACTGGCTCGACGGCCATTTGGCCCGCAAGTGGAAGATCGAGTCGGACTTTGGTCGGCTCTTTGATCCTTTGGCCGACAAGCTGCTCGTGGTGGTCACTTTCGTTGGCTTGCTCGGGGTGGGCCTGCTTCCGGTCTGGTTTGTTTCCCTGGTCGTGGCGCGCGAATTTCTGATTACGGGCATCCGTCTGGTCGCCGGCCAAAAGGGCGTGGTCCTCGCCGCGGAAAAGGTTGGCAAACATAAGACCGCCACCCAAATGCTCACCGCCCTCCTGGGCCTGCTTCTGCTCGCGCTGGATCCCTCCCACGCAAACGGCCGGGTTCTTCTCGATATCGCCGTCTGGGTCACCGCGGCCATCACCGCCGGATCCGGCCTCTGGTATCTTCGGGCAAACTATCCCCTGCTCATTCAGCAAGCCGTTCGTTGGAAAAAAAGATGATCCTTGGTTTCAAAGAGCTGGCCTCGGTCTGTGCGGCGGTTGGATCTGGAAAGCAGGTTTTGCTCCTGCGCAAGGCCGGCCTTCGCGAGTCCACGGCGGAGAGCGGTTTTCAGTCATCCTCCTTTTACCTTCTCCCCACCCATTACCATGAAAAAAAGAAATCTGCCCCCGCTCCCGGTTTCGACGTTGCCCTCCGGGTGGAGGTGATCCGGGCCGGTCATCTTCGGGAGTGGTCGGTGATTGCCAAGCTTTCGCCTCTGACCGCCTACGACCCGGTGGTTCTCCGCGAACATTTTGACTCGCGTGGCGAAAAGCTTCTCCATTTTGCCTTGGTGAGGGCATTCCATCTTCGGCCTGGCTGGCACCTGCCTTCCACGCCCGAGCTGTCCGGCTGCCGCTCCTGGTTCGAACTCCCCCACCCCCCCGGCGGCATCGAGGAATCCCCTATCCCCGCAGACACGGTGCTGGAGGCCACCCAGGCCTTCTTGGCATGAAACTGGAAGACAACATCCTCGATATTCTAGGCAAGGCCCAGAAAGGGCAGGGCATCACCGACCGCGATCTCTGTAAGGTGGCCAATATCGGCGTTCCGGAGCTCAACTCCATCCGCTCCGGAAGGCGCGAACCGGCCGCCTTGGAACGAATTTCCCGGGCCCTCGGACTGAGACCCGAGCCGATTTCCGCGATGGCCAATGAAAACTGGCAGCCTCCCTCCATTGCCTTGCCGCCGGGCGTCATGATGTTCACCACCCCGTTTGCCGATCTGACGGTCAACCACTACCTGGTCTGGGACCCGGCCAGTCTCAAGGCAGTGGCGGTGGATGCGGGCACGGATGCAGATGCCCTCTTTGCTGCCTTGGAACGCCACAAATTGACCTTGGTCAAAATCGTTTTGACCCACGGCCACGGCGATCATGTCCTGGAACTCGACCGCATCCGCGAAAAAACCAAGGCCCCCGCCTTCGCTCCCGAGGCAGAGCCCATCCCCGGCTGCAAGGCGGTGAAAAACGGCCAGCATTTTAAAGTTGGCGGTCTCACCATCACCGCTCACACCGTGCCCGGTCACTCCGCGGGGGGTACGGTCTACGAGTTTCGCGGCCTGGAAACTTCGGTGGCGGCTGTCGGCGATGTCATTTTTGCAGGATCTATTGGCGGAGTTCGGGCCCGCTGGAAACCTTCCCTCGAGTCCATCTCTGCTGAGATCCTCACCCTCCATCCAGAAACGATTCTTTTGCCCGGGCACGGTCCCGTCACCACCGTCGCCCACGAAAAGGCCCACAATCCCTTTTTCCCGTGAAGGTGGTCGTCCTGCTTTCGGGCGGGCTCGACTCCGTCACCGTCCTCCACCACATGGCGGCCACGGAACAGTTGGTCGGTGCCCTGAGTTTTGACTACGGGGCCAAGCACAACGCCCGCGAGCTTCCCTGTGCGGCTGACCAATGCCGGTCCCTCCACACTCCCAACCGTATCGTGCCGCTGACCTTTCTAGCCGAGGCGTTCAAATCGGATCTGCTCAAGACCGGCGGAAAAATTCCCGATGGCCACTATGAGGAGCAAAGCATGAAGAAAACCGTGGTGCCCTTCCGGAACGGGGTTTTTCTCTCGTTGGGCACCGGCTACGCGGAAAGCTTGGGAGCGGAAGCCGTGGCCATCGCCGCTCATGCGGGGGATCACACCATCTATCCCGATTGCCGTGAGGATTTTCTCGGTCCGATGGCTCAGGCTATGGAAAAGGGGACCTACGCGGGCATCAAGCTGCTTCGGCCCTTTGTCTCCATGGACAAGGCGGCCATCGTCCGTCGCGGCACGGAGCTGAAGGTGGATTACGCTCGGACCTGGTCGTGCTACAAGGGTGGACTGCTCCACTGCGGGACCTGTGGGACCTGCATCGAACGCCGGGAGGCCTTTATCAAGGCGGGCGTTCAGGATCCGACTCCTTATGTCAACACCCCTCCCCTGCCACCGAAACCTGCCCCCGGACCCTGATGCGGATCGCCGAGATTTT
>VHDM01000019.1 GCA_016876055.1 Verrucomicrobiota bacterium | reverse complement strand
TGGAAAAAGCCGCCTCCCGCGCCGGTCACCGGGAATGGCCCTTGGCTTCGGAGGTGGCCCAAGCCGTCCTCCACTACCTTCGGCACGACTTCATCCGCCCAGTCATCGAACGCGATACCCTCGAGATGATCCTGCGCCGCTCCCTCACAGGCATCGGTTGCCCCGCCATTGCCCGCCATTTTGAACTGGCCTCCTCTTCTCCCTCCATCAACTTGGCCGCTCTGGCCAAGGAGGCGCCCCTGGAAATGATCTTCTTCCAGCGTCTGGCCGCCATCGTGGATGAAAAAGTGACCTCCCTCTCCTCGGTTCTGCGACTGGAGGGCTTGCGCGCCTGTGTGTTGGCTCTTTCCGGGGCCTCCTCCTGGCGGGGACCGTGCCAGCGCCTCAATGATGAGATCGTCCACTTCATCCGAGCGCGGGCCCGCCACTTTGGTCCCCAACTCCTCGAACTGACCATCTGGTAGGAAGGAGGGCCCATGCCCAAAACGATCTTCGAACGGATCGTCGACCGCGAGACCGACGCCGACATCCTCTATGAGGATGAATACGTCCTCGCCTTCCGCGATATTGCCCCCCAAGCCCCCGTCCACATTCTGCTCATTCCCAAACAGCACCACGCCCGCCATGCCACCGTCCCCCCGGAAAATCATTCGGTCTTCAGCCATCTTCTCGCCGCCGCTCAAAAAGTCGCCCGCCAGCTGAAGCTCGAGCAGTCCGGTTACCGTCTCGTCATCAACAATGGCCCTGACGGTGGCGAGACCGTCCCCCATCTCCATCTTCACCTCCTCGGCGGCCGCCATCTCGCCTGGCCCCCGGGTTAAACCGCGCTCTTTCCCTGCCTTGGCCGAAGCCTACGTTGGGGGACATGAAAAACCTCCTCCTCTCCCCTTGGTCCGCCGTTCTGGCCTGCGCCGCTCTCAGCACCCTCGCGGACACGCTCGGCACGGTCTGGTGGGAACAGAAAAAATCCTGGGTGCTGTTGGCCATGATCGGCCTTTCTCCCCTGGTGTTTCTGGCCTTTGGCTACGTGGGTTCCCGCTTCGGCTTGGCTAAGGCCTCCGCTCTCACCAACACCCTGGTGGTCCTCGGCCCGATCCTCGTTGGCATCTTTTTTCGCGGGGAACTGCGCCAACTTTCCTCCGTGGAGCTGGTCGGCATGGGCCTGGCGGTGGCCGGGATCACTCTCCTGACGGGATGCTCCCCCGGAAAGGTCAGCTGAGATCTTTGGTGAGAATCCTGGAGTTGCGCCCGCTTGCTTCATACGAGGCCTTTCGCCCCGCCGGCAAAATCTCCGCTGTGCCTTCGGTAAACCCGCCTTTACTCCGCAGATAATTGAAGGCCTGGGTGGAAAGCGCCAACAGCTTCTTCATCCCCAACTCCCGCGCCCGGCTCTCCGCGTAAAGCATCAGTTTTTTCCCAATTCCGGAATTCTCATGCCCGGGGGCCACAAAGAGACAACCCATCTCCGCCGTTTTTCCCTCCAACGGGTGGACCGCCACGCAACCCACCATGTTGCCGTCGATCTCGAACACGCTGTAATCCCCGATATCAGCCGCCACTTCGGCCCGGGTCCGCCGCAGCAACTCCTCCGCCGCCACCGAATTTCCAATCAGCCGCATGATCGACCGCACATCCTTCTTAAGCGCCTTCCGGATCTCCGTGTATTCATCCGCATAAATCATCGTCCCCACCCCCTCGCTGGAGAAAAGCTCGTCGAGCAGCGCCTCATCCTCCCGGCCGTCCAAAATGTGCGCCCGGCTCACCCCCTCCTTGCAAGCCCGTAGCCCATGCTCGAGTTTGGAAGCCATCTCCTGGCTGATCTCCCCTCTCTTCTTCTTGAGATACTCGGTGGCCTCTTCCACGGAAAGTTGTGCCGGCTTTTTTCCGTTTTTGGGCAGGTCACCCTTGCCGGTGAGAAAGATCAGTTTTTCAGCCCGTAGCGCTTCCGCCACCTCCAAAGCCACGCCGTCCGAATTGACCCGATAGGTCCGGCCGTCCCCATCCACCCCCAGCGGCGGAATCACCGGGATGATTCCGTTGTCGAGGAGCGCCTCCAGAAACTTGCTGTCCACCCGCTCCACCCGGCCAGTCCACTGGTGATCCACCCCTCCCAAAATTCCCGCAGGATGGGCAATCACCGCGTTGGTGACGGCGCCTTTCAGGTCCACATCGGCCAAATGCTGGAGGATGTCATGGCTGTAGGAATTGGCGGCCCGCTCCGCCACCCGTAACGTCGCTTCGTCCGTCACCCCCAAACCGTCCACGTCCGAAGGTTTCACCTTCATTTCCGTGGCAGCTTGTTTGATCCGGGCACTGGCCCCATGGACCAACGCCACCCGGATGTTCAGGCTCCGTAGGACCGAGATGTCCAGAAACAGACTCGCAGCCCTTTCGTCCTCCAGCACGGCGCTGTCCACGCTGAGGACGAAGAGCTTGTCCCGGAAGCTGGGGATATAGGTAAGAATCCCCCGCAGATCGGATGCCTTCATGTCCGTCGTTCTACCACCTTCCCGCCCCTTTGAACATCAACCTCTCCGGCCCACCCACTCATTCGTTCTCCGAATTTTTCCGTTTCCAAACCGGATTTTTCAGGGATCCACTGCCCTCCACCTCCAGCATCTCGCTGACCAGCATGAAGGGAACCCCCACCGGACCGATCAGGTTTTGCTTCATGAAAAACTTTTCCAGGCGGTCCTCCGCAATGTCGTAAAAACCCTCGCCGGTGGTTTCCACCAGCTTGGAAAAGATTTTCAGCCGCTGGACGTGCAACTTCCCCCCCTCCAGCTGGAAATCCATCGTGGCGCCCTCCCCCAGATTCTCCATCCACTCCAAGGGTGCGTTGATCGTTTTGGCAAAATTTCCCATGCCGGGGAATTTACCACCCCCCACCTCCAGATTTCCCCGGCCGGTCCACTGCCGCCACATGCCGGCCTCGGCCGGGCCTTGCCATTCGAAAAACCCGCTTAGGTCCCCATTATAGCCAGGAATCCCGAAATAATATTTTACGGTCTCACCGAAATCCACATCCGTAAGCCACACCTCGGTGTTTTGCGTCTTGTTGCCCTTGGGTCCGTCGACTTTCACGCGGACTGCCACTTGGCCGCCCCACAGGGAGGCGGGTTTTTTATCCCGGGTTTCTACCGTCGTCTCGGATCCTTGGATTTTGACTGCAAGGTCCACGTCGCGAAAATGCAGCTCCCTGCCCGCCACTTCATATTTGAGGCCGGGAGCGCTTTTCCCGGTGGCCGTCATGTCGGTCCTAAAATTCTCCTCGAGGTCAATCCTGCCCGCCATCGTCACAAAGGGTCGGTCCACAAATTTGAAAGGTTGCAGGGTCTTTGCCACCTTCTCCCCAAACACCGGGGAAAACTCACGCACCGGCAAGGTGGACTCCACCTTTTCGAAATGGACAAATTTCGGCTCGAAGGTGTACCGGAGGTCCCCTTTGCCTTCCCCACCGCCAGAAGTGACCCGCAGGTTGGCGGCCCGGACTTCCCGGGAGGCATACACCACCTCGGTATTCAGTGTGTCCATAAGCACTCCTTTGTACTTCATACCCATCGCCTCCATCCGGCCTTCCAGGCGGATCAGGTCCGGGGAGATACCCGCCCCCAGGATTCGGAAATCCAAACGGGGCGCCTGGGAAAATTCGAGGCTCGACCAAAAGGGTTCTGCCGCCTCCCCGAAGAGCGGCGCGAGAATTTTTGGATTTAGGTTACTGCGAAAATTGCCTTTCAACTCCGCCTTCCCGTCAAAAGCCACCTGGGCTTCGATGATCCCCTGGCGACTGTCCTCCAGCTGAAAACCCTGCACCATCCACCGTCTCCCATCACTCACCCACGGAATACGCAAGCTCCGAAACTCAAACTCATCCTCGCCCAATCCAAACGCACCAACCTCCAACCGGGCCGAGGTAAAAACACGGGGCTCGGTTTGCCACCCCGCTTCAATCTTTCCACTGAGTTGGGGGAGTTGTTGGCTGCGAAACCCACGCAGCGCCTTCTCGGCAGCGGACCCGAGCGCCGGGGCCAGGGCCACTGGATTTAGTTGACCGAAAAACTCGGCCCCGCCGGACTTTGCGGAAAAATCCACCCAACCAAAGGCCTGCAACCCTCCCGGCTCCAGTTGAACGTCGAATTTCTCCAGCTTCAACCTCCCTTCCGCCATCGTCGCCCGGACTTCCCAGGCAGGTATCGCCACACCTTTCCAGATGTTGCGCGCCGACGTGATCAGGATTTCCGCCCGACTCTCGTCGGGCCGCCCGGTCTCCATGCTGAACTCCGCCTGAATTTTGGGGGCCGGGCCCCCCAAATCCCTCAGGAGAGCCTCCGCCTGGCGCCACGCTTGCGCCACTGGAAAGGTCTGCGGGGCCGCCTGCCTTCCCGCTTCGATTCCCACCCTTCCCTTCAGATCCAAATCAAAACCCAATACCTGCCCCCGTAACCGCTGGATCCGGATTTCGCTGGCCCGAAACTCCGCATCCGCTTCGACTCGCCTCGCCTCCGCCTCGACCCCATCCCCCAGAGGCCAGCTGACGTGCGCATCCCGCAACTGTGCCCCGGCCAGCAGGGGTTCTCCCGCCCGCCACGCCAGCCAGTTGGGCGTCAACTCCACTCGCCGAACCCGTAACCGCTCCTCTTTCCGGGTGTGATCCCGGAACACCACCAAGTCCCGTGCCACCAGCCCGCCCAAAGGATCGATCGTCAGTTTCTTCACCTCCACTTCGATCCCCCGGCTGGCCAATTCCCGGATCAACCGCTCTTTCCACGCCTCCGGCAGACCCACCGTGCGCCCCAGCACCGCCAGCACCAGGAACAATACCAACATCATGCCCCCCGCCCGTTGGCACCATCGCCAGGCCGATCCGGCCGTGCTTCTCTTCAGGCCGGCCCGCCGGGCCAACCGCCTTAAGATTGGGGTGTTCACGGCCATTTATCATCGCTAACAACTTTCTCTCGGGAATCCAACCAAACCGACGTCATGGCCGAAAACCGCATGGAAAAAATCGTCGCCCTCTGCAAGCGCCGGGGGTTCATTTTTCAATCCTCCGAAATTTACGGCGGGCTGAACGGGGCGTGGGATTACGGCCCCCTGGGCGCCGAGCTCAAACGCAACCTGAAGGACGCCTGGTGGAAAGCTATGACCCAGTGGCGCGACGACATTCTCGGCTTGGACGGATCGATCCTCATGAACCGCGCCGTCTGGAAGGCCAGCGGGCACGAGGCCACCTTCAGCGATCCCATGATCGATTGTAAAACCTGCCAAGGCCGCTTCCGGGCCGACCAGGTCGCTTCCACCCCTTGCCCGCAGAAACCCAGCAAAATGGTGACGGCTTGCGGCGGGGAACTCACTGAGGCCCGGCAGTTCAACCTCATGTTCAAAACCTATGTCGGACCCGTCGAGGATGACCGCAACCTCACCTATCTCCGCCCCGAGACCGCCCAAGCCATGTTTGTCCAGTTCAAGAATGTCCTCGAGGTTTCCCGCAAAAAGCTTCCTTTTGGAATCGCGCAGATCGGCAAGGCGTTTCGCAACGAAATTAACCCCCGCAACTTCACCTTCCGGTCCCGCGAATTTGAACAGATGGAGGTGGAATTTTTCGTCCGCCCCTCCGAAGGCAAAGCTTGGTTGGAAAAGTGGCTGACAGACCGCATCGCTTGGTACGAATCCATCGGCCTGCCCCGCAAAAAAATCCAGGTCTACGACGTGCCCGCCAAGGACCGCGCTTTCTACTCCCAAGGCACCTACGACCTGCTTTACGAGTTTCCCTTTGGGGCGGAAGAGCTCGAGGGCATCGCTTACCGCACCGATTACGACCTCAAACAGCACCAGGCGGCCAGCGGCAAACCACTGGAATATTTCGACGAGGAGACCCGGGAAAAATTTATCCCCCATGTCGTCGAACCCAGCGCCGGGGTCGACCGCACCGTCCTAGCCTTGATTTGTGAAGCCTATACGGAGGAGGGGGTGACCGATGAAAAGGGCAATCAGGAGACCCGCGTGGTTCTCCGTTTCCACCCCCGCATCGCTCCGGTGAAAGCCGGCATCTTTCCCCTTTTGAAGAACAAACCCGATCTCGTGGAGAAAGCCCGCGCCCTGGCCGCCGATCTGCGCAAACACTTCCCGGTCTTTTATGACGAAGCCGGCGCCATCGGCCGCCGCTACCGCCGACAGGACGAAGTCGGCACACCTTTCGGCATCACCGTGGATTTTGAAACCCTCGAAGGGGCCAAGGAGGGGCCGCTCGCCGGCCGCAAGGACACCGTCACTCTGCGCCACCGTGACTCCATGCAGCAGGAACGGCTGGCCATATCCGACCTGCTTCCCCGCCTGACGGCCGCCTTGGGCTGAACCCGCGATGGCGATCCGCCGCCACCCTCGGAGCTTCTTGCCAAAGGCCTTTGCCGAGGTCGATCTCCAGCGCCGTCACCGATTGGGGGCTCCCGAAATCATCTTTGGGGCTGGGAAAACCGTGCCGCAAATCATGGCGATTGCCCGCAAACTCTGGTCGGCAAAACAACCGGTGCTGGTGACCCGGGTCGATGCCAACAAGGGTCAGTTGCTGACTCGGGCCTTTCCCCGAGGTTCCTACCACTCCCGCGCCCGCATTTTTACTTTGGGGAAGTTTCGGGCCAAAGACTCTCGGCAGATGCTCGTTGCGGTTTGTGCGGCCGGCACCTCCGATTACCCCGTGGCCGAGGAAGCGCTGGTGACCCTCGAATTCCTCGGCCATCGCCCGACCCGCTTTTACGACATCGGGGTCGCCGGACTTCATCGTACCTTCCGACGCTTGCCGGAAATAAGCAACCATCAGGCTCTGATCGTGGTGGCAGGCATGGAGGCGGCTTTGCCTAGCGTCTTAGGCGGCCTGGTTCCCCATCCCCTCGTGGCCGTGCCCACATCCGTTGGCTACGGCGCCCATCTCCAGGGACTCACGGCGTTTTTGGGTATGCTGAACTCCTGTGCCCCGGGAATCACCGTGGTGAATATCGACAACGGCTTCGGTGCCGCTTACGCCATCCACCGCCTCTCTCTGGGTCTCCCATCCTGAGCGCTCCGGCTCGCCTCAGCCTCCACCTCAACTTGAATTAAATAGCTCCTTCCGCCTTTTGGACGAAAAGTTCACAATCAGTCGTGGCCACGATTCTCTTGGCGCAGGAAGATGCGGAGGCTCGCGAAAGTTTTTCCGCCCACATCTTGGATTTTTTCCCTACCGCCAAACTCCTACCGGTGGGGTCGTGGCCGGAGCTGGAACCGGCCCTTCAAGGCCCGGGCCCCCTTTCGATCCTTTTGACGGACATCCTCTGGGAAGACACGGATCGGGCCGACTCGTTGATTCTTCTCGCCGAAAAATATCCGGAAATCCCCTTCGCCATTTTTGGCCGCTACGACCTCTCCGGATCCCTCCCCCCGGGTTATCCGATCCCGCTCTTAGCCCCCGACGAGCAGCTTCCCCTTCGTCTGGCGGAAATCATGGAAAACTTCTCGGGCCGGGAATTCGGGCCCTACCGGCTTTCCAGCCCGGCCGGTCCGCATCCGGTGGGGCGGCTCTATTGGGCCAAACATCATCAATTGGAACGTTCCGTGCAGATCTTGGTGCCCCCCGCCGGCTCTGCGGTCTTTCCAAAAGCCGTGCGGGCTCTGGCCCGGGTCAACCACCCGGCCGTGTATGCCCTCTACGAGTCCGTCCCTTGGGAAAACCGCATTTTAGTCGCCTTGGAACCAGTCCCTCATCCATCCATGCTTCACTTCCGTCTGGCTGGTCAGAAACCTTCTTTACTCTCCTGTGCCCGTTTGGCCACCGCTCTCGGCTCCGTGTTGGCGGAAATGGAATCCTCTTCCGTCCCCGCCCGGCTCCTCGGGGAGTACGACACTACCCTCTCCCCCAAGGGCACCCCCCGGCTCCGCAACCCCGCCGCCTACCCCGGCCAACCAGAAGCCTCCCTCCACCAAAACGCCCAGAACCTGGCCGGCATTTTGGAACCCCTCCTGCAGGGGCAAACCAAATCTGCCCCGCTCCTCCAGATCCTTCGCAATCCCGGCTCCTCGGCCTTCGACTTCCTTCGCCAAGCGCGGGAGTTTGAACGGCAGCTCGCCGAGGTCCGCGAGGTCCACGTTCGCAAGGAGGAATTGGAAGCTGCTGCCAAAACCTTGCGGGCACGCGTCATCCGCCGCTGGGCCATCGGCCTCGGGACCGTCGCCCTGTTCGCCTACCTCGGCATCTTTGCCCGGACTTTCTTTACCCGGTTTCTCCTCGATGCCCCCGCCACCCTGGCCGAGGCCGTTCTCCCCGTCCCCGCCGGCCCCATCACCCTTAACGGCGAAACCGTCATGGTCCCTGCCTTCTGGCTCGATCGGCACGAGGTCACCATCGGGGATTACGAAAAATTTCTTGCGGCCGCCAAGGAAAGTCCGGATTGGCGGGAATGGGTTCCGGAAGAGGCACGGGCCCAAAAATCCTCCGTGAGTACCCTCGAACCCAGGGACTGGACGGAAATCCTGCGCCGTGCCCGCAAACAGGAGCCTTACCAAGCCCAAAAAATCACCCGCGACACCCCCGTGTTCAATGTCGACTACCCCAGTGCCGCCGCCTACGCGGCCTGGAAAAAACGTCGCCTCCCCACCATGGAGGAATGGCTGCGCGCCGCCGTCGGCCCCGAAGGCCGCCGCTTTCCTTGGGGCGATCCCGTGGATCCTCCTCCTGCCAACCTTGGTCTTGCCCGCAACGCGAACGACCAGCGCGACCCGGGAGACACGTACTTCAATGCCGCGCCCGGAGAAACTTTCCCCGGGGACAAGGGCCCTTTCGGCCACTTCGATTTGGGCGGCAACGTCAGCGAATGGGCGGTCGGCCCATTCAAACAACCGGTGGCTATGGGAGGGAATTTTACCGATCCCAACCCCATCCCCGTGTCTTTGGCCCGGCGGCAGGATGGGAACCGCAACGATCCTTCCGCCAAAACCCAGCTGGAAATGATCGGATTCCGGACCGCCGCCGACCGCTAAAGCGTAAGAAAATTTCTCAGCAGATCCTTCCCCTCCCGGCTGAGGATGGATTCGGGGTGGAACTGGACTCCATGGACGGGAAACTCCCGGTGCTGCAGACCCATGATCTCACCCTCCGCCGTGTCTGCCGTGATCTGCAGACAGTCCGGCACCGAGCTCTTCTCCACAATCAGGGAATGGTAGCGGGTCGCCTCAAAGGGATTCGGCAAGCCGGCAAAGACGCCGCTGCCCTGATGCCGGATCGGGGAGGTCTTTCCGTGCATCAGGCGGTCCGCCCGGACAACTTTTCCTCCGTAGACATCCGCGATGCATTGGTGACCCAGGCAGACGCCGAGAATCGGGGTGGTTTTACCCATGCGGCGGATCACTTCCCGGGAGATGCCCGCCTCCGCCGGCTGGCCCGGCCCGGGGGAGATCACGATCCGCCGCGGCCGCAACCTCTCCACCTCCTCCGGCGTTATCACATCATTTCGCTTTACCACCGGATTCGCCCCCAGCTCACCGAAGTACTGAACCAGGTTGTAAGTAAACGAGTCGTAATTATCGAGGACCAGCAACATGGCTTCCTTTTACGCCAACGCCCGGGCCGCCGCCACCGCTGCCAGGCCCGCCTTGGCTTTGTTGACGCTCTCTTGGTACTCGCCTTCGGGCGTTGAATCCGCCACCAACCCGCCTCCCGCCTGCACATGGGCCTTGCCACCCTTGAGCAGGATCGTCCGGATGGAAATGCAGGAATCAAGGTTCCCATCGAAGGAAAAATAGCCCGCCGCCCCCGCATAGGGTCCGCGCCGCGTCGGCTCCCCTGCCGCCAGGATCTGCAGCGCCCTCACTTTGGGCGAACCGCTCACCGTGCCGGCCGGAAAGGTCGCCCGCATCACCTGAAAGGCATCCTGGTCCGGCCGGAGCTTTCCCTCCACCCGCGAAACCAGATGCATCACATGGGAAAATTTCTCCACCTCCATCAACTCCACGACCCGGACGCTTTCATACTCGCACACCCGACCCAAATCGTTCCGCGCCAGATCCACCAGCATGATGTGTTCGGCCCGTTCCTTGGGATCCGCCTTCATCTCCTCCGCCAGCCGGTGATCCTCTTCCGGCTTCGCCCCTCTCGGGCGGGTCCCCGCAATCGGCCGGATCTCCACCTTTCCGTGTTCACACCGCACATGGGTCTCCGGCGAGGATCCCACCAAGGCCAGCCCGGCCATCTCCAGGCAGAACATATACGGGGAAGGATTGATCGTGCGAAGGGAGCGGTACAGATCGATCGGCCGCCCGGAATAGGGCACGGTAAAACGCTGCGAGGGCACCACTTGAAAAATGTCCCCCGCACGAATGTGTTCCTGCATCGCCGCCGCCATTTTTAAGTACTCCCCCTTGAGAAGGTTGGGCGTGGCTCCAGCCAGCAGATCCCCCTCGGGACGGCGCGGCACCTCCGCGTTGGCCTTGCCCGTGGGTTGCGTCAAACGACCCGCCAAGGCTTCCAATCGTTTTAACCCTTGCCGGTAGGATTCCGGCGGGTGGTCCCCCACCGGAACCTGCACCACAAAGCGCAGCGTCCGCCGGGCATGGTCAAACACCAGAAACTCCTCCACCAACGCAAAGCAGGCATCCGGCACCCCGAGATCATCCCGGGGGGCCATCCCCACCGTCGGCTCAAAATACCGGACGGCTTCGAATGCCAAGAACCCGACCGCTCCTCCGGTAAAGGGGGGCGGCTCCGCCGGCCAAGCCTCCACCGGCCGCAGTCCGGCCAGCATCGCCTGCACCTCCCGAAGGGGATCGGGGTTTTCCGGAGCTCTCTCCTCCACCTCCCCGCTTGCCCGACTGAAACGCACCCGCCCCTGCCGGAACTCCATCACCGCCGCGGGCCGGGCCCCCACAAACGAGTATCGGCCCAGCCGCCCGGCCGACTCCGCACTTTCCAAGAGAAAAGCCGCCCCTCCCGGCTGGGCCGAGAGCTTGAGATAGGCCGAAACCGGCGTCTCCGTGTCCGCCAGAATTTCCCGGCTGACCGGGATCAAATTTCCCTGTTTCGCCAATGCCAAAAACTTTTGCTCATCTGGAAAAATCATTTTCGTTGGGCCGGCCGTACCGGGATTCCCTTTTTCTGCAGGTACTCTTTCACTTGGGGCACCGTTAATTCCGCAAAGTGGAAAAGGCTGGCTGCCAGGGCCGCCTCCGCCCCTCCCGCCTCGCCCAGCACCTCTGCAAAATGTTCCGGCGTGCCCGCGCCCCCACTCGCAATGACGGGAATCCCCACGGCCGAGCTGACGGCGCGAGTCAGCTCCAAATCGTACCCGGCCTTGGTTCCGTCCGCATCCATGCTGGTGAGCAGAATTTCCCCGGCACCACGGCGGGCACCTTCCCGCGCCCACCCCAAGGCATCAAGACCGGTGGCTTGGCGCCCCCCGTGCGTTGTCACCTCCCAGCCCCCCCCGGCCCGCCTCCGCACATCCATCGCCAAGACCACACATTGGCAGCCGAACGCCCCCGCCACCTCCGTAATCAGCTCCGGCCGCTGCACCGCCGCCGTGTTGAGGCTCACCTTGTCCGCCCCAGCTCTCAACATTTCCTGTGCGTTCTCCACCGAACGGATGCCTCCACCCACCGTCAAAGGCAGAAAAACCTCCTCCGCCGTGTGCCGCACCGCCTCCAGCAGGATGGGTCGCGCCTCCGCCGAGGCGGTGATATCCAAAAACACCAGTTCATCCGCCCCCTGCTCGTGATAGGCCCGCGCACATTCCGCCGGATCCCCCGCATCTCGAATCCCCAGAAACTTAACCCCCTTCACTACCCTGCCCCGATCCACATCCAAACAGGGAATGATACGTTTAGTGTTCACAAGAAGATGATGGCTAATACCTTAAAATATTCTACCAGAAAGAGTAATAACTGGTTTGATTTGGCGCGATGATTTGGGGAGAATGATGTTCTAAAGCCATCATTTCTTCTCAAAACCATGCCCAAGCCATCCCCAAAAACCAAAAAAACCACCGTCAAGAAGGCCGCACCCAAAAAAAAGGTCGCGTCCCAAAAGTCGTCCTCCCGTAAAAAAAGCTCGTCGGACCTTCCCTCCGCCCCGCGCCTTCGGGAAAACCCGCTGCCGGTCGATCCATCCGCTCATAAGTTCGTCCTCCAGCCCTTTACTCCCTCCGCTCCTGAACCGGAACTCCCCGCCTTTGAATCCCTCGGGGAACTCCCCGAATCCTACGGCACCCGCCGACTTTTCCTCGCCGCCCGCGACCCGCGCTGGCTTTACACCTACTGGGACTTTAGTTGGCAGCAGCTCCGCGACGCCGAGCAGGAATCGCCGGAGGGTAAAGTTTTTCTCCAGGTCTTTATCCCCGGCTCGGAAAGGGTCCACCAGATCCAGATCTTTCCCGGCTCCAAGGAGTGGTACCTCCCCGTCCACCGGCCTGCCACCGTCTTCCAGGCCGAGCTCGGTTACTATCGCCACGACGGCTCCTTCCATCAGCTGGCCGTTTCCGACGAAGTGCTCACTCCGCGCGACGATCCATCCCCCCACCGGGAAGTTGAATTCGTGACCATCCCCTTCCATTACTCCTTCCGCCAGCTCCTTGACCTGATCCATCAACAAATGCGGCCCGGTGAAGGACTCGCCAAGGCTCTTTCCCGCCTCCAGCGCGACGGCTTCCCCCTTCCTTTCCCTTACGCCCTGCGCCGCATCGTTCCTGCCGGCTTGGCCGATCGCCTTCTCGAATACCTTGGGGGCGACCTCATTCGCCGCATCCGCGTCGGCTCCCTCGAAATCACCGAAACCCTTCGCCGCCGCCTCCTCGAACTCGGCACCAGCGGCCTGCCCTCCAGCCTCAGCTCCGGTTCCCGCAGCCCGGACCGATCCTTTGCCATGCATGTCAATGCCGAGCTGATCATCTACGGCGGCACCGTCCCCGGTGCCAAGGTCACTGTCGCTGGCCGTGAAATCCTCCTGCGCCCCGACGGCACCTTTTCCTATCACTTCACTTTCCCCGATGGCCGCTTCCACATCCCCATCACCGCCAGCGCCCCCGACGGCCATGAGGAACGCTCCGTGCTGCTTTCTTTCCTCCGGCTGACCGACTCCACCCCCGGGGTCGATCCCACCCGCCAACCGCCCTTACCCGAACCCATCGGACGCACTGCCTAACGGCTCCGAGGCCCTTCGACCATGCCGCTCGGATACGTCGCCCCGATCCTGCACGCCCATTTGCCGTTTGTCCGGCATCCGGAATATCCGGAGTTCCTCGAGGAGGACTGGTTCTACGAGGCCATCACCGAGACCTACCTGCCCCTCCTCGACATGATGGAAGGCCTCGTTCGGGACGGCGTCCCGTTCCGGCTGACCATGTCCCTCACCCCACCCCTCTGTGCCATGATGCGGGATCCCCTGCTTCAGGACCGCTACGTCCACGGCCTGGAAAAATTACTGGAATTGACCGCCAAGGAATTGGATCGCACCCGTCACGATCCGACCTTTCACGAACTCGCCCGTTTTTACCATGACCGCCTGCATCACTGCCGAACCATGTTTTGCGATCGCTACCGCCGGGACCTCGTCGGTGCCTTTCGTAAATTTCAGGATGCCGGGGTCCTGGAAATCATCACCTGTGGCGCCACCCACGGCTTCCTCCCCCTCATGCGCGAGTTTCCCCAGGCCGTCCGCGCCCAGGTCCAGGTGGCACGGAACGACTATCGCACCTGCTTCGGCCGGGATCCCCGCGGCATCTGGCTCCCGGAATGCGCCTATTACCCCGGCCTTGAAAACTATCTGCAGGAATCGGAAATCCGCTGGTTCATCCTCGATGCCCACGGCGTTCTCTACGCCGAGCCCCGCCCCGCTTACGGCGTCTTCGCCCCGATTTTCACCCACGCCGGCCCTGCCGCCTTCGGTCGCGATATCGAGTCCAGCAAACAGGTCTGGAGCGCCGAGGAAGGCTACCCGGGGGACGGCGACTACCGGGACTTCTACCGGGACTGCGGTTTCGACCTCGAGTACGACTACATCCGGCCCTACATCCAGCCCAACGGCATGCGGAAATTTACCGGACTAAAATACCACCGCATCACCGGAAAAACCCCCCACAAGGAGCCCTACCGTCCTTGGGTCGCCCGGGAACGCGCCGCCGCCCACGCCGGCAATTTCATGTTCAACCGCGAGAAACAGATCGAGCACCTCCGCGGGGAGATGGGGGTGGAACCCATCGTGGTCTGCCCCTATGACGCCGAGCTCTATGGCCATTGGTGGTATGAGGGCCCCGTCTTCCTCGATTACCTCTTTCGCAAGACCGCCTACGACCAAAAAACCTTTGCCATGATCACTCCTTCGGAATTTCTCTCCCGGCACGATACCCACCAAATCGCCACGCCAAGCGCTTCATCCTGGGGCAACGAGGGTCACTGGTCCGTCTGGCTCGAGGGCTCCAACGCCTGGATCTATCCCCATCTTCACATGGCCACGGTGCGGATGATCGAGCTGGCGGGCCGGTTCTCCCGCACCCAACCGCACCACCTGCGGGATCGGGCTCTGCGCCAGGCCGCCCGGGAACTTCTCCTCGCCCAGTCCTCCGATTGGGCCTTCATCATGAAAACCGGTACCATGGTTCCCTACGCCGTGAAGCGCACCAAAGACCACCTTCTCCGCTTTCACCGCCTCTACGACCAGATTCTGGCCGACCGCGTGGACGAATCTTTTCTCGGCAACTGCGAGTGGCGCAATCCCATCTTCATGGATCTGGACTGGCGCGTCTACGCTTAGCTGCTCCGCGAGCGCCTCTTTTTGCTTTGGGTGGGAGCGGGGAGCTTCCCCTTGCCTGCTTCCAGGCTTTTCAGGCGCCTGGCCAATTGCGGCAACTGCTGGATGTAGGCCTCCATTTCCATCTGCTCCTTGATCGGTCGCGCCGGCGCCCCCCGCCACGTCTGCCCCTCCGGCACGTCTTTCGTGACCCCCGACTTCGCCGTCAAAATCGCCCCTGACCCGATGTGCGTGTGCCCCACCGTCCCGACATGCCCGGCAATCGTCACGTGATGACCAGTGGTGGTGCTGCCCGACAGGCCACTTTGGGCCACGATCACGCTGTGGGGCCCGACCACGCAGTTGTGGGCGATCATCACCAGGTTGTCGATTTTGGCACCCTCCCCGATGTGGGTGCGGGCAAAACGGCCCCGGTCGATCGTCGTGTTGGCCCCGATTTCCGCATCGTCGTCGATCTGCACGTAGCCTAGTTGGGGCACCTTCTGGTGACGCCCATCCTTCATTTCATAGCCAAATCCATCCGCCCCGACCACCGCTCCCGGATGCAGCACCACCCGGTTGCCCAAGCGGCACCGGTCACCTACGTAGACACGAGGGTGGAGCACACAATGGGAACCAATCCGAACCTCGCGGCCGAGATAACTGCCCGCTCCGATTTGGGTTCCGTCTCCGACCACCACACCTTCTTCCAGGACGACATGCGGCCCGACGCCCACTTGCGATCCCAAGCTTACTCCGGAAGCGACCACGGCAGACGGGTGAACCCCTTCGAGCCGCGGAGCCGAGGCTGGCGCAAATAACACAGCCACCCGGGTGAAGGCAGCCGAGGGATGGGCGACCCGAATCCGGGCTTTCCCCAAATCCTTGGGGGCCTGAGGGCCCACCACCAGGGCGGCGGCCCGGGTCTGGCGGGCGGCCGCTTCATAACGCGGGTGGGCTAAAAAAGATATTTCTGTCGGCCCTGCCCCCTGCAAGTCCGCCACCCCGGAAATACGGACGCCTCCATCTCCTTCAAGTTTTCCACCGATCAAATCGGCGATTTCCGCAAGGCTCCGCGGGGAGCTCATATCAGCCAAGGGCGTAACCTACTTTTTCTCTTCTTTTTTGGATGAGGCCGGGGCGTCCTTGTTGAGAATTCCCAATACTTGCGTGGTCACTTCATCCATGCCGTCGGAAAAAATTAATGCTCCAGGCCCGGGAACCTGCGGCTTGACAAATACCATGTTGTATTTGTTTTTGGCAATCTGGGCGAGGGCTTTGTTGATATCCTCTGTGAGTTCTTGGGTCAGACGCTGCCTTTTGTCCTCAAGAATCTTGGAAGCGGTTTGGGCAAAGGCCATCATCTCCCGTTGTTTCACTTGGCCTTCTTCTCCCTTGGCCTTGAGCTGATTTTCCTTTTCCTTCTTTTTGGCATCCGACAAAGCCGGGTCCTGCAGGTCTTTTTGTAGGCCATTGATGGCATCCACCAGGGTCTTCAATCCGGCGTCCCGTTCGGTTCTCTCCTTCTGATAATTGGCCGCAAGGTCTTCCATCTGTTTTTGGGAGTCCTTGGCCTTATAGTACTCTTTCATGATCGTGTTGTAATCGATTACCGCGATTTTGGAGAAATCTTGGGCCAAGGCTCCGCTGGCCGGGATGAGGAGGCCCAGCGCGAGTGCGGCAAGGCGTAAGTAAGTGGGAATGAATTTCATGGAAGGGAAAGCATAGTTAGAACTGATACCCGCCGTCAAAGTAGAATTTGATGCCGTCCTTGTTGTTGGGATCCCCCGTCATCACCGGAAAACCGACGTCAAACTTCATCGGCCCGATGCCAATATCCATGCGGATCCCGAAACCCACGCCGATCTGAAACCCTCCGTTGGTTGCATCGTAGGAAGTCGGCGTCCCGTTCACCATCATCGTCTGGGTTTCGTTGTAGGTCTTGGGCGCAAAATCAAACACATTCTCATTCACGAAGCCTCCGTCGCAAAAGACCGCCCACCGAACCCGGTTTTCCAAAATGGGAAATGGCGCCGTCATCTCCACTTGATAAATCCCGGAGGTCCCGCCCCCCACGGGCTGCCCGTTCTGCTTCGGCCCCACCGCACCTTGGTTCACCGTGCTTCCCAAGGAGGGGTTAAAACCCCGGATCGAACCCGATCCCCCCGCAAAAAGCTGATCCCAGATCGGCACATATTGCGTGGAGCTATAGCTGTCCACCAAGCCCACCTGGGCCCGGCCCGACAGAATCCAGTCCTGTTCCTTCCAAATCGGAAAATACACCCGGTATTCCGCCCGGATTTTCCAAATGTTTTCCGAACCCAGCAGGGGGCCACCCGCTCCCTCCGCCCCCAATTCAAAAAACTGCCCTCGGCGCGCCAGCATATAGCTGTCCCGCCCGTCATAAATCAACGACCCCCGCAGGGAAGATTTTAGCGTATCGCCGGTGGAGGCTTGGTAATAAGGCGGGGCCGTGGACTGCAGATCGATGATGTTGTAGTACTCCGGCCGATAGGTTAGCCCCACGGACCACTTGTTCAGGGGAAAGTCATCCCCCAAACGGCGGCTTAACCCAATCGAGGCTCCATAATTCTGCTGGTTGTAAAATTCGCTGATATAGGAGGCCCCGTTGTAAAAACCACTCACATCGAGCCGGATCGGGCGGTCCAAAAACCAGGGCTCGGTAAAGGCCAAGTTAAGATTTTGGGACCGAAAACCAATGGCCGCCTGAAACCGGGCCTTTTGACCTCCGCCGCGCGGCGGGAAAGTCGAAAAGAGTTTTTGAATATCAAAATTCTTTTCCCCGAGGGTGATGTTCCCGGTCAACAGTTCAACGGAGCTGAATCCGGCTCCAAAGCTGACTTCCCCGGTCGGCTTCTCGGTGACTTTGACGATTAGCTTTTGGCGATTGGGTACATCCGTTTCCTCGGCATACGTCTCCACCTTGGAGAAGTAATTCAACCCCTCGATCTTGGCCTTGCTGGATTTCTCCCGGACGGTGTCAAACACCTCCCCGGGAGCCAGATCGATCTCCCGGCGGATGACTTTGTCCTTGGTCACCGTGTTTCCTTGGATCTCGATCTTGTCCACATAGAACTTTTCCCCTTCCTTTATGCTGAAATTCACGTCGATCATCCCGGTCTCGACGTTGGGCTGAAGCCGGGTTTCGATGCGGGCTTCGCGGAACCCACGGCGTCCGTACTTGTCCTGCAAAGTTTCCATCGAAGCTTGCAGCCCATTAATGGAATACACATCTCCTGGTTGCAGCCCGTCCGCCTTGATCATCTTTAGCTCCACCTGGTCAAAAATCTCCTTGAGCTTGGATGAGGGGCCTTGCAATTCGTTTTGCAGATCGTCGGTCGAAAAAAAGGTGTTTCCTTCCACGGTTAGATTTCCGACGCGGTACTGCCGTCCTTCTTCAATCCGGTATGTTAAAATGAGGTCCTCTGCCGGAATCTCATCCGGGTCAAAGTCCTCTGCCGGTATCGAGTCTCGCTTGGCCTCGTCCGCCTGGGCCTCTTCGTTGCGGGCGTTGCGGGGCAGATCGACGGATCCGGTCACCGTTACGTCGATATATCCTCGATTAAGATAATGGTTTTTCAGGCGGGCAATGTCATCTTTCATCCCGTATTCCTCATAGCGGTCCGATTTGCTGAACAACTGCCACCACGCCCGGGGCTTGAGTTTGACCACTTTCTCCAACTCCTTGGAGGGAATGGCCTGGTTGCCAATGAAACGGATTTTTTCAATAAAGCCACGGATCCCCTCGTTGATCTCAAAGGTCACTTTGGCTTCCCCGCCCTCCACCCGCGTGGTGACCGGATTGACTTTGGCATCCTTGTATCCCTTGTCCCGGTAAAAGTCCTCCATCGCGACAGTGTCCCTCTGCAAGCGCTCCTCGGAGAGAATGTCGCCCGCCTTGGTGACGGTTTCCTTCTTTTTAAAGGCGCTCGCCAAGGCTTGGGCTCCCCGCTCTTCATTGGCCGTCAGCGCCTTCAGTTTGAGATCCAGCAAATCGTCCTTATCCACGGAGAGCTGATCGTCCAGACCCCCGTCCGCCCGCTTTCGCTTCACCTCCACCGCCGAAACCCGCACCTTTGGGTCAACCAGCACCGAAAGCCGGACCCCCCTCTCGCCATCCTCCGCCCGCATCTCGGAGGTGAC